>JBLIFE010000139.1:0-6380 GCA_047633515.1 Paracoccaceae bacterium
GGCAAAAGAGATATTGAAAGCCACATTAAAAGGATATGTGACAGATGACAGAGCTTCCGGGGATCGTGGTGATGGGCGCATCGGGCCGCATGGGGCAAATGCTGGTACGGCTGGTTACCGAGAGCGAACGGATGCGACTTGTCGGCGCAGTCGAGCGAAGCGGTCACGACTGGTTGGGGCGCGACATCGGAGAAGCAATGGGCGGCGCTCCTCTTGGCGTAACGCTCACCGACGATCCGCTCGAGGCGATGGCAAACGCGCAGGCGGTGATCGATTTCACCACGCCCGCCGTGACGGTCGGGATTGCCGCTCTGGCCGCTCAGGCCCGTGCGGTTCACGTGATTGGAACGACCGGCATGACCGATGACGATCTGGTCAAGATTGACGCCGCCGCACGTCACGCTGTCATCGTGCGGGCCGGAAACATGAGCCTTGGGGTCAACCTGTTGGTACAGCTGACCAAAAAGGTCGCCGCCGCTCTTGACGAGGATTTTGACATCGAAATCGTCGAGGCTCATCACAGGCACAAGGTCGACGCCCCCTCGGGTACAGCTTTGATGCTGGGAGAGGCCGCCGCCGAAGGGCGTGGCAAGCCATTGTCGGACCTCTATGAAGCCGCCCGCGACGGGATCACAGGGGCTCGCAAGCCCGGCAACATCGGCTTTTCCGCCATCCGTGGTGGTGACATCATCGGCGAGCATGATGTGATATTTGCCGGACAAGGCGAGCGCATTGTGCTCACCCACAAGGCAAGCGATCGGGCCTTGTTCGCAAAAGGGGCGCTGAAGGCTGCGCTGTGGGGGCAAGGGCGCGGACCCGGCCATTATTCCATGCTGGATGTACTAGGACTGTAGCACGCGCCCGTATCGCCGACACAGCCCCCCTGTTTGAGCATTTTTCCGCGCACTAGGGATAATTTTCGACAAATTCACATCTGCGAAACCAAGTGGCCCGTATATTTATTTTGAATAGACTTGGAGAGTACCGATGAACGGATCCCCTGTTTCAAGCAAACCAATGCTTCGTGCGCTGATGGTTCTGTGCACATTTGCGCTCTGGAGTTTTCCAAAGACCGTTTCCGCGGAGCAATTCGTGACGGTCGCACAAAAGGCAGAGTTCGTTTCCCTGATCTCGGGCAAACAGATGACGCGCTTCGGTATCAGGCTTGCGGCCGCCCCTGACGGACAGATATTAGGACGCGGTTTCGGGCGTGATGTTACCGTCAACTGGGACTGGCAGGGCGGCTATTTTTGTCGTGATCTCGTCTGGGGTAGCCGTGATCTGGGATTCAATTGCCAAATAGTGCAGATAAATGGCGACATCGTACGCTTCATTTCTGACAAGGGCACAGGGCAATATGCCGATCTGAAACTCAGATAGGACGCAAAACTTCAGGTAATGTGTAAATTACCTGACAATGCACAAGGTTGTTGTGCGCAGGAGCCGGGTGGCTACCGGCCAAAGGCCGAAGCCACCCGGCCGGGCCCAACAAAAGCGCTCCGCGGCAACAGCCGCGTTGCCGCTGTGGCGGGAGGCGCCCGTTCAGTACTGTCCGGCATCAGAAATCTATCGCGATGCCTTTTTTCTCCCAATCGCCGTATCGCACAGGATCCGGTCCCTTGCGCCCGCCCAACTCGATAGGCGGCTCTTTGACCTGCGCGGCATGTTTTCGCGCGTCAGCCTCCGTCAAGGCGCGGCGTGCAACCTCGGGCAATCCTTTGCGTCGCTCTTCTTCCGTCATCTGTGTCATTGTCTGTCCTTGAGCCCTCTCGCTTCATGATATACGCCGCGACCAGCGGACGGCAACTGTTGAAGGACGGCACATGGCGCAATCACGGCCACAGGTTCAAGGGCTTATTGCCCGATCGGCAGCATTGGAGTTGATCGGCGGTGTCCTGCTACAACACCGCATGCTGTCCGATCTCGTTAAGACAGCCCCCTTTACAAACCTGTCCCCGTCCGAGCGCGCCACGGCACAGCGCATGGCAACAGCCACCTTGCGTCATGCGGCCCGCGCCGACGCCATGCTCAAACCATTTTTGAAAAAGACACCCGCACCGGTCATTCAGGCAATCCTGAGGATCGCCGTCGTTGAGCTTATGGTCGACGACCAAGCCCCCCACGGCGTCGTTAATGCCGCAGTTGCCCTTGCCCGTCAGCAGCAACAAGGCCGCAGCGACGCACTGGTCAATGCCGTTCTCAGGCGGGTTGCCGACGCCGACCGGAGCCTGTGGAGCAAAGCCCCTGCGCCCCGCCTTCCGAACTGGCTTCGCGGACGGCTATCTTCGGCTTTTGGCAACGCACGGGTCGATCTGATAGAGGTCGCCCACGAACGCGGTGCGCCAATCGACCTGACACCGAAAAATTCCGCCGATGCCACGGAGCTTGCCAAGGAGTTGGGCGGCGCACTGCTCGAAACCGGGACAATCCGGCTGAACCACCCTGTGCAGGTCTCCGCACTTCCCGGTTTTGACGAAGGTGCGTGGTGGGTCCAGGACGCCGCCGCCGCCCTTCCGGCCCGTTTGCTCGCTCCGAAACCCGGCCAGCGTGTTCTGGACCTGTGTGCAGCGCCCGGCGGCAAGACCCTGCAACTGGCCGCCGCAGGCGCGCACGTGACAGCGCTTGATATGTCGGGCCCGCGCCTTGGCAGGTTACGCGAAAACCTTCAGCGCACCAAGCTGGAGGCAGAGATTGTCGTGGCTGATGCCCTCAACTGGGCGCCTGACACCCCGTTTGATGCCATCTTGTTGGATGCGCCGTGTTCGGCCACCGGCACCTTGCGCCGCCATCCCGACCTGCCATTTGTCAAAGACGCCAGCATGCTCAAATCACTTACCGCGCTTCAAGAGGCGCTGATCGACAGGGCCGTGTCGATGCTGGGCTCCGGTGGAACATTGGTCTACTGCACCTGCTCCTTGTTACCCGACGAAGGCGAGGCACAACTGGCACGCGCCCTTGAACGACACCCCGACCTGACCGTCGCCTCACATCCCGATTTACCCGATGCGTGGCAGGCAAAAGCAGGCGGGCTGCGGCTAACACCCGAATTATGGTCTGATCAAGGCGGTCTGGACGGCTTTTTTATCGCAGTTTTGCACAAAAGCTGACCTCGATATTTACACAGACCCACGATATTTACACAGACCCACGGGGCATATACCTTAACCTAGCCCCCGCAGTGGGCAAACAAGAGACAGATCGATGGCCGCCACCGCGACGCCTCGCACCCAATCCAGCGGGCTTATGAACCGCTATGCCGCGTGGCGTGCTGCGCGTCCGAAAATTGCGGTCACATTTGTCTGCGACCCACAGCCCCGCACCATTGGCTCGTTTGTGCGGGGGCAGTCGGTCTTGTCCGGCAACTTTGTCTTTGGCGGCGCGTTGGTCGAGGCACCTGATGCCGGTATTTTTGATCTGAAAATGCCGAATGATGCTTTTCAGGACGACGTGCAAGGCTTTGGCTGGCTTGATGATCTGGCCGCGGTCGGTGACGGCAGATCCCGTCAAAAGGCACAGGACTGGACATTTACGTGGATCACCCGCCACGCAAGCGGATCGGGACCAGGATGGACGCCCGCGCTTACCGGACGCCGCATTATCCGGTGGATCGATCACGCCACTTTTTTGCTGCGTGGCCGCGACGCCTCCCAAACAGCCGCATTTTATACCGCACTGGGCCGTCAGGCGCGCTTTCTGGTGCGTCGGTGGCACGCGGCGCCCGCCGGTTTGGCCCGTTTCGAAGCCATCAGCGGGCTGCTGTATGCCAGCACGTCGATTGCCGGTCTGGAGCCACAGATTGCAGTGGCAGCCGCCGCACTGGATCACGAATGCAACCTTCAAATTGATACGGCCGGTGGTCTGCCCTCTCGCAATCCCGAAGACCTTCTGACCATTTTTTCGCTTCTTTCATGGACCGCTCAGGCACTTTATACGACCGGTCGGGCACCTTTGAGCGGCCACCGCGCCGCACTGGACCGTATCGCACCCGTTCTGCGCGCCTTACGCCATGCGAATGGCGCATTGGCCCGCTTTCAAGGGGGCGGCGCGGGGATCGAAGGACGGCTCGATCTTGCGCTGGATGGCGCACAAACACCTGCGGGTGCGGCGCTTCCTGAAACTGCGATGGGCTACATCAGGTTGGCTGCCGGGCGCACGACGGTTGTTGTTGACGCGGCTCTTCCCCCGTCGGCAGATGCCTCGCTGAATGCCCATGCCGGGCCTCTTGCGTTCGAGTTGACCTCGGGCCGCAGGCCGCTGATCGTGAATTGCGGATCGGGGGCTGCCTTTGGAGAAACATGGCACCGCGCCGGACGGGCCACACCAAGCCACTCGACCCTTGGCATCGACGGATATTCCTCAAGCCGCCTGATCCCTGCAACCCCGACCGGATCCGGCGAAATTCTAGTCGACGGTCCCTTGAGGGTCGGCATAAACCGTCGAAAACTGAACCGCGGGACGCAGGTGGTGATTGACCACGACGGTTATGGCGCCAGCCATGGATTGACCCACAGCCGCAACCTGCTTCTGACCGGCGATGGACGGGAATTGGCCGGCGAAGACACGCTTGCCGCTGTGTCCGACACTGAACGCCACAGGTTCGAACAAGTCATGACCAGCACCCATTTGCGCGGCGTTGCCTTTGCGATCCGGTTCCATCTGCACCCCGATGTCATGGCCGCCCTTGATGAAGGCACAAATGCCATCACCCTTATGCCCAAAAGCGGCGAGCTTTGGTTGTTCCGTCATGACGGGGTCGCAACCGTGTCGATTGAGCCGTCGGTCTATCTGGAAAATTCCCTGCGCAAGCCGCGTGCGACAAAACAGATCGTATTAAGCGGGCGGGTATTGGATTTTGGCCAGCAGATCGGCTGGACCTTGGGCAAAGCACACGATACCCCCTATTCCATCCGCGATCTTGCGTTCGACGCGGTGCCCGATTTTCACGATTCCTGACTTTTTCGACCCCTGAAGGATACCTTTGATATGACCCATCCCCTGCGCCGCGCTTTGCTGTCTGTGTCAGACAAAACCGGACTTGTTGAATTGGGCACGGCGCTTGCGGCGCGCGGTGTGGATCTGTTGTCGACGGGTGGCACGGCGGCGACGTTGCGCGAGGCCGGATTGCAGGTGCGTGATGTGGCCGAAGTCACGGGGTTTCCCGAAATGATGGACGGGCGGGTAAAGACCCTGCACCCTGTCGTGCACGGCGGATTGCTGGCCCGACGTGATTTGCCCGAACACGTCGCCGCCATGAAGGCCCACGGGATCGGGGCGATCGACCTTGTTGTGGTCAACCTGTATCCGTTCGAAGCCACCGTCGCAAAAGGCGGCAGCTATGACGATTGCATCGAGAACATCGACATCGGCGGTCCGGCCATGATCCGTTCTGCTGCCAAGAACCATGCTTTTGTGACGGTTGTCGTCGATGTGGAGGATTACGCCCCGCTTCTGGCCGAGCTGGAGGCAAATGACGGCGGCACCACTCTGCCCTACCGGCAGGCGCTGGCGCAAACCGCGCTTGGACGCACGGCGGCCTATGACGGCGCTGTTTCGACGTGGATGGCCGACGCGATCGGGCAGGCCACGCCGCGCCGGCGCAGCTTTGGCGGAACGCTAAAGCAAACAATGCGTTACGGCGAAAATCCCCATCAGAACGCGGCCTTTTACGTGACCGGCGATACCCGCCCAGGCGTGGCAACCGCCACCCAGCACCAAGGCAAGGAACTGTCGTACAACAACATCAACGACACCGACGCCGCATTCGAGCTGGTATCAGAGTTTGCACCTGCGGATGGTCCTGCCTGTGCCATCATCAAGCATGCCAACCCTTGCGGCGTCGCCACCGGTGCCACGATGGCCGAAGCTTACGAGCGGGCGTTTGATTGCGACCGCACCAGTGCCTTTGGCGGGATCATAGCCCTGAACCAGCCCCTCGACGGGCCGACAGCCGAGAAGATCAGCGGTATTTTCACCGAGGTGGTCATCGCCCCCGGTGCCGATGCAGACGCAAGAGAGATTTTTGCCAAGAAAAAGAACCTACGCCTGCTGACGACCACCGGATTGCCCGACCCAAAGATCGGCGGGCTGATTGCGCGACAGGTCGCAGGAGGCTTTCTTATTCAGGACAAGGACATCGGGCATGTCAGTCTGCCCGACCTGCGGGTTGTCACAAAACGACAGCCCACCGAAGCAGAGCTGCGTGACATGCTGTTTGCATGGATCGTCGCCAAACACGTTAAATCCAACGCTATTATCTATGTCAAAGACGGCGCGACCGTGGGCGTCGGTGCCGGACAAATGAGCCGCGTTGACAGCACGCGTATTGCCGCCCGCAAAGCACAGGACATGGCCGGGGCGATGGGTCTTGCGGCGCCACTCAC
>JBLIFE010000140.1:0-6378 GCA_047633515.1 Paracoccaceae bacterium
TGATATCCCACAAGCGGCAACTGTCAGGGCTGATCTCGTCAGCCACGATCAGCCGCATGAAATCACCGTCATAAACACGCCCGATCTCGATCTTGAAATCAATCAGCTTGATCCCGACGCCGTACATTACACCGGACATGAAATCGTTGACCCGCAGCGCAAGCGCGACGATGTCGTCCATGTCCTGCTGGCTGGCCCAGCCAAAGGCGATAATGTATTCTTCCGGCACCAGCGGATCGCCAAGTTTGTCGTCTTTGTAGCTGAACTCGACAATCGGGCGCGGCAGCGGGCTGCCTTCTTCAAGCCCGAGACGCTTTGACATTGATCCCGCGGCAAAGTTGCGCACGATGACTTCAAGCGGAATGATCTCGACCGCGCGAATAAGTTGCTCGCGCATGTTGAGCCGTTTGATAAAGTGAGTCGGCACACCAATCGTGTTCAAACCGGTCATGAAATATTCGCTCAGCCGGTTGTTCAAAACGCCCTTGCCGTCGATTATGTCTTTCTTTTCAGCATTGAATGCTGTGGCATCATCCTTGAAGTACTGCACCAAAGTGCCAGGCTCGGGGCCTTCATACAAAATCTTTGCCTTGCCTTCATAGATCTTTTTGCGACGTGCCATGGGATTCCTTCTCGCACCGTGCAGCGGACTCGCGCCCGCGCCTTGAAAAGCGCTATATGCCAACCGCGAACATGCCGCAACCGTCTCGGGCTGTCTCACAGGAGATATCGCACGCAGCACGACGCACGCCGCACGCACGACCTGCCCCATACCCGCCGCAGACCACGAATTGCCCGTGCAAGATGGCGGGCCTTGTGATTAACATCGCCCATCGGTGTTGCCTTTCGCGCTTTGGGCCGAAGCGGCGGATTTTGCACGGAAAGGACTGGGGATGGACGAAAATTTTGCACTACTGGATTTCGCACTGGTGGCCGCACCGGTCACCAAGGTCGCACAGGCGGCCGCGGGCATCCCCGGTGCTGCGCCGTCTTCGGGCACCAGCGAGCCCCGGCTTGGTGTGCTCCAGCGGTTTATGGGGCGCACGCCGCGTGTCGAGGAGAACCGCACACCGGCGCCCTGGCTCTTGCACCCCGCAGGCCTGTTGGGCGCACAGCCCTTGACCTTGCACAATCTGACCCGCGCAGCCGAAACGACGCCCGCCCTGTGCGCCTGTGTGCGCATCTCCGGCCCCGTCGGAGAAACCGATCTGACGCTGATCGAGTTTCACGACCCGCAAGACGCCACCAAGCCGTTTGCCCAACGTCTGAGCCTGCAATTGCCCGGGCATGACGTCTTTTCCTTCCGGTACTCTGGCGTACGTCACACGGGCTCGGATTTCGGCTTTATGATCTGTCGGGAGGGGCGCATTTTGCGCAGGGCGGCCTCGATGTGCCCGGCAACGCTGGCCCCAGCCACAATGCGGCGCGCCCAATGGAGCGCCATCGACACCGGCAGGCCGCATCCGGTTGAAAACGGCACCCTGCCCGCTCCGTCGTCGGCGAAATCCGACATCATGACGCCCGAACGACAAGGCAGTATCCTGCAAGCGATGGGGCTTGATCCCGAGGCCCTTTTCAGCGACCCGACGCTGCGTGAACAAAGCCTTGTGCTCTCGACGCAGGCAGGCGGGCTTCCGGTATCAGAGGCAGAGAGTTTCGGACGCCGCCGAAGCGTCACAAAAGCCAAACCGGCAAATCGCGACACGATGATGCCCCCGCCAAGCTCTGTTCCTTTTGCGCCGGAAAAACCCGCCTCGTCCCCACAACCCGATCGCCCGCAACCCGATCGCCCGCAACCCGATCGAATGTCAGCCCCCCTGCCGGACCCGCAAACACCCCCCGCCTTGGACACCAGCCTTTGGGAAGCAGAAGTCACACAATTGCTGCTCGACGCCGTGGCCGCCGGACTGGCCCCCTCCGAGCACGTGCCGTGGCTGCTTGCGTTGACCCAAGAGCTTGAAGCCGGTGATATTCAGGCCGCGCTGAGCCGGGCAACAGACCTGATCGCTGTCGGAGACCGACCGCCGTCTGTCCGTAAAGCAGAAGTCGCGCGGCTTCACACGCTTTATGCCCATTTGCGAGCCCCGATGCCTTAAGTTCGACGGCTTGAGAAATGTCTGTTCGCCCACCGGCGAAATGTCGATAAACGCGCGTATGCCTTTGCCGATTACGTTGGCAATACCCATCTAAACCGTACCAAAGTCGAAAGACAGTACGCATACCAGTAACGGAGAGCCCAAGATGACAACCTATGACAACCGCGAAAATGCATTTGAAAACAAGTTTGCCCATGATGCAGAAATGCAATTCAAGGCAGAGGCGCGCCGCAATAAATTGCTCGGGCTCTGGGCTGCGGGCCTGATGGGCAAAAGCCCCAAAGAGGCTGCCAGCTATGCGATAGAAGTCGTCAAGTCGGATTTCGTCGAAGCCGGATACGAGGACGTCGTGCGCAAAGTGTCGGCAGACCTTGGTGATCTTGCCACGCCCGACGAGATCCGGCAAAAAATAGACGCCCTGATGATTGTTGCCAAAGACCAGTTGATGAATGAACTGTGACCGGTTTTTGAACAAAACGATCCCGTGCGGCAAACCACTGCACGGGATCAAGGTCGCAACGTATCTGCCTGTAAATCAACGTAAGTTTTACTAATTCTTTAAGCGAAAACAAGCAACCCACGTGTCGAATGATCCGGTTTCAGTGCACCGCCATGTCTGCTCAATCGAACTCGACATTGTTGTCCATCAAGTAGACGTTGGATGCCTCACAGATGTCGATGTAATGCGGCTCGTCCAGAACCTCGTCCCCGCTCTCCGACAGCCAGCCGGCCATGAAGTCCTGATCGCACGCACCAGTATCGGCGTAAAATCCGGCTACGGCGGCTTCTCCGGGGGCCAAAGACACCGAGATCCAGTTCGCACTCCACCCGTCGCCGTCGTTCGTGTAAAAACCGGTCAGGGTGTGGATAGACGTATCATTGTAGATCGTAAACTCCCCCGAAGACCCAGTCGTTTGCGCAAATCCACCAACCGGCGCAAGGCCCGCTGAAATCGCAAAAGCAAGCGCAGCCACTTTGAAAAAATCCATGTTTTTCTCCTCATGTTTGGCAAAACACCCTGAAAACCGACTGCTTGCAGAGAGCAAAGTCTTTCGTTGCACAGTTTTTGTCAACAATTCAATTGCCTGGGCTTGCTGGCATTCAAAGGCTCTGCTCCCCCTTGCGCCGACCGGCGCCTGCCGCTCGCAGGACATGACAGGGTCGGCTGCGGATCAACGGGCAAGCACGATATCGACCTTGAGACCTCCCAGCCGGACACTCTCGCCCAACCGCAGCGTCCCGCCGTGGCTGCGCGCGATATCGGCCGCAATCGAAAGGCCAAGACCAACGCCACTTCCGCGGTTCTGGTTGCGTGCCGCATCAAGACGAATGAACGGGCGCAGAGCCTCGTCGCGCTGGTCCTGCGGGATGCCGGGGCCGTCGTCTTCGACCGTAAACCGCACCATCCGCTCACTGACCGTCAAGGACACCTCTGCCCGATTGCCATAGCGCAAGGCATTGCCGATCAGATTGGCCAGCGCACGCCGGATCGCAAGGGGCCTGAGAACCAGTGTTTCGATCTGGCCAGAGACCTCGAACAACGTCACCCGCCCGCCGCCACGTGCGCCCTGCTCGACGGCTTCAGCCGCCAAAACCGCTGGATCAACCTCCTCCGGGTCATCCAGCGTATCAGAGCGCGCAAAATCGAGAAAAGCTGTCACAAGCGCCTCCATATCGGCAACGTCGTGCACCATTTCTTCGATTTCGTGTGTCGGCACCTGCAGAGACAGGCCAAGCCGCAAGCGGGTCAGGGGCGTGCGCAAATCATGGCTGACCCCCGAAAGCATCTGGATCCTTTGCAGGGTCTGGCGCTCGATCCGGTTGCGCATATCCAGAAAGGCATTGCCCGCGGCGCGGACCTCTATGGCGCCGCCGGCCTGATAGGGTTCGATCCGACCTTTTCCGAACGCATCGGCCGCGGCGGCCAAACGTGTGATCGGGCGCAACTGGTTACGCAAATACAAAAAGGCAACGCCTGTCATCACCACCCCCGTCAACAGCATCAACACAAGCAGCTGATGCGGGTTCGAGGCCGACACACGCCGCCGGTCAAACGTCATCAGAACCGGTCCGTGCCGCGACGCGATGACAAGATCAACCTCGCGGATGCTGCGCGACAGGTCCACCGCCGTCACACCCGGCATCCGCGCCTTCAATCTGCGAATAACCGTGCGCCCCGACAAGTCGTACGGAAAGCGCCGGAACCCGCGCGGCAACAGCTTGCTTTGCGCCCCGTCAGACCGGTTGTCAAAGGCCACGGTCATATTCAATGCGCCCTGCAACCCGGCCGTGTCAGTCAATACTGCGGCCACATCGCGGCCCGCCTCAACCTGCGCCAGAACCAGCTTGAGGTCCAGCAAGAGGTTGTCCGTCATCTGGCGGGTGACGTCCTCGAAATGGCGTTGGATAAAGACCACCGCTATCACAAGTTGCAGCACTGCGATCGGAAGCACCAGTATAAGCGCCGCCCGCCCGTAAAGCCCGCGTGGCATCGACCGTTTCAACCAGATAAAATCCATGGCACAAGCCTAGAGGCCAAACGGAGCAAGAGAAAGATGCAACCACCAGATAGTTTTGATCCGCCCTTCGGTGTAGCACGGACGCTTGCCCCCGATCTGCGCCGCATCCTTGCGCCCAATCCGTCCGCGATGACCTTTCGTGGCACCAATACGTATCTGCTTGGCCAAAGCGATCTGGCAGTGATCGACCCGGGGCCACTCGACCCGTCGCACCTTGAGGCAATTCTGACCGCCTGCGGGCCGCATCAACGGATCAGCCACATATTCGTAACCCACAGCCATCTCGATCATTCCCCGCTCGCGCGTCCACTTTCAGAAGCGACCGGCGCAAAGGTTCTTGCTTTTGGCACCCATTATGACGGTCGCAGCGCCACGATGCAGCGTCTCGCCGCCGCAGGGCTGGCAGGCGGCGGAGAAGGCATCGATCCCGATTTTACCCCCGACCACCGGCTTGCCGATGGCGAAGAGGTTACTGGCACGGGCTGGCGCCTGAAGGCCATCTGGACCCCGGGCCATATCGCCAACCACCTTTGCTTTGCATGGGACGATGCCGTGTTTTCCGGCGATCACGTTATGGGTTGGTCAAGCTCGCTTGTCTCGCCTCCAGACGGCGACCTGACGGCTTTCATGGCCTCGTGCCGACGCCTGCAACAACATCCGGCGCGTGTTTTCTATCCCGGACACGGCGCGCCTGTCGACTTGCCCGCCGAAAGGCTCTCGGCCCTGCTAGCACACAGACAGACACGCGAAACACAAATCCTCGGCGCGTTACAGCGCAAACCTTCGACCGTCCCGGAACTGGTCACAGACCTCTATGCCAGCACCCCCCGCGCCCTGCATTACGCCGCCGGGCGGAACGTCTTTGCCCACCTTATCGACCTTTATGACCGACAAATGGTTACCCCGATCCCCAGACTGGCGGACACGGCAAAATTCCACCTAAAATGATGCCAACAAAAAACTTCCCTATCTTTGCCAAACAGCTCTGGACGCGCCCGAAAGGCATTGCTATACGGCCCTCAATTCCGGCGTAGCTCAGCGGTAGAGCAGTTGACTGTTAATCAATTGGTCGTAGGTTCGATCCCTACCGCCGGAGCCAATTAAACCATTAGTTTAAAATGAAAATAGGTGATCCTCGAGGATCGCTTTTTTCATTTTTGCAACAATTTTGCAACGCAAGCCCGCTTGTGAACGCGCAGGCTGTACTGAGACGTACCGCCACAGTCGCACACCAAGTTCATTGCACACACTCATGCCAGCAGAACTCGAAGTCGGTCCCCTGCAGTGCTAACCCTCTAGGAGAATTGAGGAAGGGCGGAATCAGTCATGTCGAACCAATACGTTGAGAATATCACAAAGAGCGGACTGACCATTTTCGACAAAATCGAAATCGGTGATCCGGATCTTTGGATACCAACACCTGACCTTGAGCGCATCTTGAACGAAAAGCTAAAGGGCACCGACGGATTGGATGTGCCACTCAGAACGAGGTCGAAACTGGTGAAGCAGCATGTATGTGGCGCACTGGGTTATCCCGTGCCAAAGAGTTTCACAAAGGTGCAACCGGGCTTCTCTGGGCAGACGTACGACATTTACGCTCAGAAGTCAAACAACCTTCAGGTCTGGAACGAAGAGCTTTCGCCATCTCGTCGGCGTTGTTGGGTAAGTCACGCCTGAGGCATGATTGCCCCTTTCTCCTTTGGCATCAGGCCACGCGGACGATCTCGGCCGTTCCGAGGGCTGAAAAGCGGTTCATGAGTGCG
>JBLIFE010000141.1:0-6297 GCA_047633515.1 Paracoccaceae bacterium
AAAAATGTGCCGAGAAATTTGGTGAAGAAGCCATTGAGGCGATCATCGAAGCCGTGAAGGGCGACAAAGCGGCGCTGACAGGCGAGGCCGCCGACGTGTTGTTTCACCTGCTGGTCATGTGTGCCGCGCGCGATGTGGCGCTATCCGATATCGTCGCGGAACTGGTGCGCCGCGAAGGCACATCCGGCATTGCCGAAAAACAGGCCCGCAACCAAAGTTGACGCCACCCCTTTTTTTGTAAACCCATCCCCCCGCCAAAACACCATTTCACGCTCAAAGGCCGAACATTCGTGCCACCTAGCCGATGATGCAGGCTTGGGATATAGGTGATGTATACCCATTTAGGGAGTAGAGCTTGAAACAGGGGCGATATGTCTGATCGCGGGCTACAAAAAGTGTCTTTCGTTATCCTGCTGTGCTTGATCGTCTACGCAAGCGCCACGGGAGGGATGTGATGACAAACCGTTTCGGTGGCCGCTTTAGCCCGAAAGGCAGCGCACAGGCCCCTTCCCCTCCTGCATCACGCACACAGGCCCCTCTGCCCAATGCATTTGCCGGGCAGCGTCCGCACCGTGCGCGGGGGCGGACGAATATGCTGTTTTTCGCGCCAACACCGCTGTTGTTCACGGCCTTCACCGCAGGTCCGGTCGGGCTGGCAATTGATTTGTGTGCTTTCGGTATTCTGATGCTTGCTGCATGGATGACCCGCGAGGGGCTGACGGCGCAGGATGCGTATGACGCGCGCAAGGTCTCTCGCCGTCCGGCCATCCCGCGCAAGCTGTTCGGGTCGGGGCTTATGGCGGCAGGGCTTGCGCTGGCCAGCTTTGCCCCGGACACAAGTCTTTTGAATCCCGTGATTATCGGGGCTCTTGGATTTGGCCTGCACCTGTTTTCCTTTGGACTTGACCCCATGAAAGACAAAGGCATGGAGGGTATAGACAGCTTCCAGCAGGACCGCGTGGCCAAGGCTGTCACCGAAGCCGAGCAATATCTGTCTGCAATGTCCGACGCGATCATACGCGCCGGCGACCGGACTTTGGTCGAACGCGTTGCCCGGTTTCAGGCCACAGCGCGCACAATGTTTCGCACAATCGAAGACGATCCGCGTGACCTGACCGGCGCGCGCAAATATCTGAGCGTCTATCTGTTGGGCGCGCGCGACGCGACATCCAAGTTCGCCGATATTTACGGGCGCAATGGCGATGCGGTTGCACGCTCGGATTTCGAGCAGCTTCTGGATGATCTGGAGCGGACATTTACCGCACGGACCGAAAAGATGCTGGAAGGCGATCGCACTGATCTGGACATCGAGATCGAGGTTCTGCGGGAACGGTTAGAGCGCGAAGGGGTGCACCACCCCAAGAGCGCGAATCAATAGTAAAGGTAGTATTATGTCCGAAAAAATTCGTCAAAAAGCACAAGCCGAGCTGGCAGAAGTCGAAAAAGTCACCACCGCAATTCTGGCAGAGCCAAGTGACGCCAATGCGATTGTCCCGCTCAAAGAAGCCGCAGCCCCGGTTGGCGCCGAAATCCAGCGGCGTATGGACGAAATCGACATGGCCAACACCACGTCCATTGTCTCTTTCGGGTCGGGCGCACAGGCAGAGCTGCAAACGATTTCGCAAGCCATGCTGGCGGATGTAAAGAACAAGGACGTCGGCCCCGCCGGCGACAGCCTGCGTGCGATGGTCACGACCATTCGCGGGTTTTCCGTCAGCGAGCTGGACGTGCGCCGCAAGCGCAGCTGGTGGGAAAAACTGACCGGACGCGCCGCACCGTTCGCCAATTTCCTTGCGAAATTCGAGGATGTCCAAGGCCAGATCGACTCCATCACCGGCACCTTGCTGACCCATGAACACACCTTGCTCAAAGACATCAAATCACTTGATATGCTGTACAAAAAGACGCTCGATTTTTATGACGAACTGGCGCTTTATATCGCGGCGGGTACCGAAAAAATCGAACAACTGGATCAAACCGTGATCCCCGCCAAAGAGGCCGAGGTGGCCGCCGCCCCCGAGGACGACAAAGTCATAAAATCGCAAGAATTGCGTGATTTGCGCGCCGCGCGCGACGATCTGGAGCGGCGCATCTATGACCTGAAGCTGACCCGACAGGTGACAATGCAATCGCTGCCCTCGATTCGGCTGGTGCAGGAAAACGACAAATCGCTGGTCACCAAGATAAACTCGACGCTGGTCAACACGGTGCCACTTTGGGAAACCCAGCTTGCACAGGCCGTCACGATCCAACGCTCCCGCGAGGCGGCCGAGGCCGTACGCTCGGCCAATGATCTGACCAACGAATTGCTGACCGCCAACGCAAAAAACCTGCGCGAGACAAACCGTGTCGTACGCGAAGAGATGGAGCGCGGCGTCTTTGACATCGAGGCCGTCAAAATCGCGAATGCGGAATTGGTCGCAACCATCGAAGAAAGCCTGCAAATTGCCGACGACGGCAAGCGCAAGCGCGCCGATGCCGAGGTCGAGCTTCAAAAAATGGAGGTCGAGCTGCGCGACACGTTGGCCAGTGCCAAGGCGCGCAAGACCGGCTTGGGCGACACCGCAGCAACCTCTGTTCCGTCTACCTGAGGCCTGAAAATGGCGCAGTCCGGCATCTTGTTTATGGTTCTGGCGTGTTTGATCGCGCTGGTGTCGGGTTGTGCGCAACCGGTGCCTTTTGGCGCGATCCAACAGGCGCCGCCAGCCACAGCCACCCCGCCGGTCGCCCCCCCGTCAGCCGAAAGCCGCGCCCTGCGCCGCCACTACCGACAGGTTCAGGCCGATCTGTTGGGTCAAGGTCTGCTGCGACAGGATCGGGGCGGCCCTGATGTTCCGTTCAACGCCCGCAACCTGACAGATAATTTCATCAAAATCGCCCTGTTCGAGGAATATACCCGCAGCGGTGGGCGTTTGATTGCCAAACAAGCCCCCACCGTGCTGAAACGCTGGGACCAGCCCGTGCGGGTGTCTGTACAGTTCGGACCAAGCGTTCCGGATGCAACACGGCAGTCGGACACGACAACGGTCGCCCGCTATACGCGGCAGCTGGCACGGGCCACCGGCCATCAGGTCAGCTTTTCAAACAACGATCCGAATTTCTTTGTGCTTATCCTGTCGGAGGACGAACGCCGCGACGTCGGGCCACAATTGCGCCAGCTGATGCCGGGTATCGACGACAGCACCGTGCGACAGATCGAGGGACTGGGCCGCGAGATTTTTTGTGTTGTTTCGACGTTTTCGACAGGCTCGGACACACAGTTTCGCAAGGCCGTGGCCGTGATCCGCGCCGAACACCCCGATCTTTTGCGCACGGCCTGCCTGCACGAGGAAATCGCACAGGGGCTTGGCCTGTCCAATGACAGCCCCGCCGCACGGCCCTCGATCTTTAATGACGACGAGGAGTTCGGCCTATTGACCGAACATGACGAACTTTTGCTTCGCATACTTTACGATGACCGCCTTGTGCCCGGCATGACCGCCGCACAAGCCAGACCGATTGTCGCCGCCATTGCCTCCGAACTGTTGGAGGAAACGATGGGCGGCGATAGCTAAACCACGCAGTTCAGGGAGCCTCCAATGGGTATTTTCGATTTTCTCGCCGGCCAGTTCATTGATGTAATCCATTGGACGGATGACACCCGAGACACCATGGTTTGGCGTTTCGAGCGTGAAGGCCACGAGATCAAATACGGTGCCAAACTGACAGTCCGCGAGGGACAGGCGGCCGTGTTCGTTCATGAAGGGCAATTGGCGGATGTATTCACGCCCGGGCTTTACATGCTTGAAACCAACAACATGCCGATCATGACATCGTTGCAGCATTGGGATCACGGCTTCAAAAGCCCGTTCAAATCCGAGATCTATTTTGTCTCGACGACGCGCTTCAACGATCTCAAGTGGGGCACCAAAAACCCCGTTATGCTGCGCGATCCCGAATTCGGGCCAACCCGCATTCGCGCGTTCGGAACGTATAGCGTGCGCATCACCGAACCTGCGCGGTTTATGACAGAGATTGTCGGGACCGACGGCGAATTCACGATGGACGAAATCAGCTACCAGATCCGCAACATCATCGTGCAACAGGCCAGTCGCGTGATGGCCAGCTCGGGCATTCCGGTTCTCGATATGGCGGCCAACACAGCCGAGATGGGCAAGCTTATCGCCAGTCAAGTCAGTCAGACGCTGGCCGAATATGGCCTGTCATTGCCTGAACTCTATATTGAAAACATCTCTTTGCCGCCAGCCGTCGAAACCGCACTTGATAAGCGCACGTCGATGGGGCTGGCAGGAGATCTGGGGCGTTTCACGCAATATTCAGCCGCCGAAGCCATGACCGCGGCGGCCCAGAACCCGTCGGGCGGGGGCGGTATGGGCGCCGGTCTTGGCATGGGCATGGGCATGGCGATGGCAAACATGCTAGGCCAATCCCAGCCACAAAACCAGCCGCACCAAACCGGACCATGGGGCGCGGCACAGCCACAACCGGCAGCCCCCGCTCCTTCCTACTCTGCGCCGCCGCCGCCCCCACCGGTAGAGCATGTTTGGCATCTTGCCAAAAACGGCCAGACCTCGGGTCCGTACTCCAAGGCCAGATTGGGTCGTATGGTTCAAGAAGGCACGTTTGGCCGCGATACCTTTGTCTGGACTGCTGGTCAGGACGGATGGAAGACGGCTGACGATGTTCAGGAGCTGGCACAGCTCTTTACCGTTCTGCCCCCTCCTCCGCCAATGGGAATCTAGTATGATCACACGGCGCACAGCTCTGAAATGGTTGCACTGGGTAAGCTTTTTTATCATCGTGTATTTCTATTTTGTGGAACCGGACGAAAACACAGCCGACCCGGGCGGCGCTCTTTCGACACATGCCGGAATGGGTATGGTATTGGGCGTTGTGACCGCGCTGTGGCTGACGATGTACCTGATCAAAGGGCCGGCAGGGCGCCCGGGACCAAAACTACCGGTCAGGGGCAAAAAACTACACCCGCTCAGCCACAAGGCGCTTCAGATCGGAGTGCCGGTTGTGGTGCTTTCGGGTGCAATTGCAGGGTTGGCAGCCCCCTATTTGGTACATGCGTTTGGCGTGGTTCCGATCAATTTTGCCGGCGGCACAAAGTTTCTGCACGAGCTTGCACAAGACGCACATGAAATCGTGTTCGATGCACTGATCGTATTAATCATCGGACACGCGCTTTTTCATGTCTGGCGACATTTCTGGATAAAGGACAATGCCTTGCGCATCATGGTTCCAAAAAGGCTTCATAAATACCTATGAGTATCCCTCCCCCACCACCGACAGAACTGCCCCAACCGTCCGAAGCGGGCAAACCGCTTCAGGAGCATCGCTTCCCCTGCGAGGCCTGCGGCTCCGATCTGCGCTTTGCGCCCGGCAAGGACGGGCTGATTTGCGACCACTGCGGGCACGCGCAACAGATCAATGAACCCGTCCCGACAGGCACTATTCAAGAGCTGGATTTCCGCCGTGCACTTGAAGCCCGCCTGCCGGAAGCCGAAATCGAGGAAACCCGCGTCCTGAATTGCGAAAGCTGCGGGGCTCAGGTGGAGTTTGACAGCGTAACCCACGCGCGCGAATGCCCGTTCTGCGCCACGCCTGTTGTTGCAGACAGCGGCACACACCGGCACATCAAGCCCAAGGGATTGCTGCCTTTCGCACTAACGCAAGACCAATCGCGCGATGCGATGGCAAACTGGCTGGGCAGTCTGTGGTTTGCCCCCAACGGGTTGCAGGAATATGCCCGCAAGGGGCGTAAAATGCAGGGTATTTACGTGCCTTACTGGACTTTTGATGCCGACACTAAATCTCGTTATTCCGGTCAACGCGGCACGATTTACTACGAAACCAGAACCCGGAGTAGCAAGGACGGCGGCACCGAGACCTATCAGGTTCAAAAAATCCGCTGGATCCCTGTTTCGGGGCGCGTGGCGCGGTGGTTCGATGATGTTCTGGTACTGGCGTCCAAGAGCCTTCCGGCGAAATTTACCGACGCGCTGGAGCCGTGGGACCTTGCGGCGCTGGAGCCGTACCGGCCTGAATACCTTGCGGGGTTTCGTGCCGAGGGCTACGCGGTCGAGCTGCCTGACGGTTATGACGCTGCCCGCATCAAAATGGATCAGATCATCCAGCGCGATGTGAAATTCGACATCGGCGGGGACCGGCAAAGGATCACGAACCTTGCCACCGATGTATCCGATGTGACCTTCAAACATATCCTTTTACCCGTCTGGCTTGCGGCGTATAAATATCGCGGCAAGAGCTACAGGTTTGTTGTGAATGGAC
>JBLIFE010000142.1:0-6290 GCA_047633515.1 Paracoccaceae bacterium
CGCGGTTTGATGATGCTAGGCATCGAAGGGCGCGGCACCGACCGAATTTCACGCATTCTGGGAGGATTGACAGCCGTTCAGGCGGTTCACTCCACAAACGGTAAGTGGGATCTGATCGTCGAGTTGGGCACCCAGACGCTGGTTGATCTGGACGCTGTCCTGTCGCGCATCCGGCGACTGGACGGGGTGGCAACAAGTGAAACCAGCCTGCTGCTGGCCACCCAGATGACGACGAAGCACGGCACCTCTCCTGTGTGAACAGACAAGCCTACACGCCGCTTTCTGGCCTACACGCCGCTTTCTTGCCTATACGCCGCTTTCTGGTGGTGACCCCAAAGACGCCCTGAGGCACAATCGTGTGGGCAGCTCGGTTCGACCGGGGTCCGCCTCGCCATTAACCATATCTATTAGCAACCTTGCGGCTTGCCGGCCCATCTCGCGGTGAGGCACATGCACAGTGGTGAGGGCAGGATCAACAAGCGTTGCAATATCAATGTCGTCAAAGCCGGTAATCGAGACATCCCCCGGGACCCGCAATCCCATTTGCCGGGCCTGCCGCAAGGCTCCTGCGGCAAGAACATCATTGCCGCAGATAACAACAGTCGGATGGGAGGCGCCCGACATCAGCTCGAAAAACGCCGCTGCACCGGTTTCAATGCCATAAGGTACTTCAACCAGATGCAGCGCTTCAGGCGACAGGCCCTTATCGGACAATGCCGCCCGTATGCCTTCGACACGCGCCCTTGCGCGATCATTGCCGCGCTGGTGCGCGGCAATCACACCGATTCGGCGGTGCCCCAACTCGAGCACGACATGCACAAGCTGCTGCATGGCCAATTTATTGTTGAACCCGATCGAGGGTCGGGGCTGCTCAACATCAAAGACCCAAGCCGTCAGAACAGGCACCGAGTGTTGCGCAAGAAAGCCGTAAATCTCTTCGTCGCGGTCATGACCGATCAGCAACAGACCATCCGCACCGCGCGCCGTCAGCATCCTGATCTGTTCGTTCTCCAGATCGGCCCGGTACGATGAGCACGCCAGCAACAAAGTCACGCCATGCTTGCTAAGCTCTTGTTGGAAAGCATCAATTCCACGTGCGAAAACGGCATTTTCCATCGTCGGAATAACCGCGCCGACTGTATGCGTCCGCTTGGCCGCCAAAGCACGCGCCCCGAAATTTGGCGAATATCCAAGCTTTTGAACCGCCGCCAGCACCCGCTCGCGCTTGTCTTGTGTCACACGGTTCGGCGTGTTCAGACATCTCGAAACGGTGGCCGTAGAGACCCCTGCCTCGCGAGAGACATCCTCGAGTGTTGGTGTTTGCGACTTGGGCAAAAGCCTTTTGCTCCGTGTTACAACTATACGTGAGTGTTGTGATCCAATCGCGGTGACAGTTCAAACCTCAATTGTATTTTCTAAATGTAAGCGCTTGCATGAATCAATGTTTCATCCTAGCGTTCACATACTGGCGCTTTTTTAAGCTAAAAAAGAGGGATATTTCTATGTACATGGCAATCTCCGCACTGCTGTTTTCCTGTTACTTTCTCAATGTATCTATGGGTGCCTTTGGCAGCGGTGTGATCTTGAATGACATACAGGAACTACTGCTGTTGATCGTTTCGGTCATATTCTTCGTAGCCGCCATTTTGCTGCGGGAGGCAGTAAAGAAGACATCAGATAAATAAAAAAGTCCAAACGGGAGGAAGACTTTGGAGAACGAACTGAAATCGGCAGCACGCCGTAATTTTCTTAAACTGACAGGCACGGGTGCCTTCACAGCCGCTTTGGTTGCCGGAGCCGCAGGAACACTTTGGTCGACACAAGCAGTCGCCCAAACCGCCAAAGAAGAGCAAGACCGTCAGGCTGCCGCTGAGCATGTCATGACCATCGCGACGGCCTATGTTTACGGCGCCTCGCGCAGCTATCCGATCATGCAGCTTGATCTGAAAGAAAACATCCAGAATGCCACAAACGGCAAGGTCTATGTAAAGCTTGCACCCGGAGGACAGCTTGGTGCCGGCGGCGCGCTGGTTCAAAAGGTACAGGGTGGCACGATTCAGGCTGCACAGCACTCGCTGGCAAACTTCGCAGCCTTCGCACCTGCCGCCGACCTGATCAACATGCCGTATTTCTGTGGCTCGAACCAGCGTTTCACCAACCTTGTACACTCGGAAGCCTGGAAGACGGATGTCGAAGCCAACGTTGAGGCAAAAGGCTTCAAGGCGTTGTTCTACATCGTAATCGACCCGCGCGTTGTCGCCGTTCGAAAAGGTGGCGCAGGCGCAGTTATCACGCCAAGCGACCTGAACGGTGTAAAGTTCCGCGTGCCCGGTTCCAAGATGCTGCAGCAATACTACAAAATGGTTGGCGCGAATCCGACACCAGTTGCATGGGGCGAGACACCCTCCGCGATCAAACAAGGTGTGGCGGATGCGCTCGATCCGTCTGTTGGCGCACTTTATGTCTTTGGCTTCAAAGACATCCTGAGCCATGTGACCTTTACTCAGGCCGTTCCCGACAGTCAGGTCTTCTCCTGTAACCTCGAATGGTTCAATTCGATGCCTGCTGACATTCAGGACGGCATCATGGTCGCAGCCGAGATCACCGGCCACCAGAACCTTGCAAAAGTTCCCTCGGCACGCAACTACGCCATGGCCGAACTGCGCAAGTCGGGCGTCGAGTTCCACTCGCTTTCCGATGACCAGTTGGCCGAATGGAAAGCCGCAGGCGGCTACCAGCGGTCCGAATGGGATGAATTCAAGGTCGAACTGGCCGGTTCCATGGATGCCTTCTCACGGCTTGAAGAAGCCGCAGACACAATGGGCCGTTACTACGTCCACGACGCGTAATCCTCCCCGCCGTCAGCGCTTTGCGCTGGCGGCACCCTTTTTCAATGACAGTGACTGACGGTCAAGGGCTTTAGGCTCGCCCGTTGTGGCGCGGTATGAAAGCGAAAGACATGGGAAATATTTTACACGGCCTGAACAAGAATGCCGAACGTTGGGCGCTTTTGTTTTTCTACGTTTTGCTAGTTGTCACGATGTTCGTAGAGGTCATCCGCCGCGAGGTGTTCGCCTATTCCTCGATCTGGGGCGAAGAAATAGTGCGTTATTCGTTCATCTATCTTGCCTGGATCGGTGCCGCATCGGCAGTCCGCGAACGCGCGCACATCCGCATTGACGTGATTATGCATTATGTCTCCCGGCGCACCAAAACCCTGATCTATATTTTGGGCGATCTGGTGATGCTCGGCGTGGCATTGGTGGCGCTTTACTGGTCGTTTGAAACTGTGATGGTCTCGTACAAATTCGGCTCTGTCAGTCACGGACTGCGTGTTTCGATGGTGTGGTTTCTGGCGGCTGTTCCTATCGGCTTTTCGCTCCTCCTGCTCAGGCTGGTACAATCGTTGATCCGTGATTTCGCTGACCTTCGTTCGGGGAAACCCGTCTACGAAGGCGACAAACTCTTTGATTGAGGGGCGTAACAATGCTTTTTCCTAGTTTTGCAGACCAATCGGTGATCCTTGGATGGGACTTTTATGGGCCGGTTATCGTATTTGTCGTGTTTTGCGCGTTGGCTATTCCGATTTGGGCCGCGATCGGCGCGGCCGCCATTTCGATGCTACTTTTGTCAGGTGCTCTGCCACTGTCGTTGTTGGGTGAATCCCTGTTCGACGGGATCGACGCCTTTGCACTGACGGCGGTGCCGTTGTTCATTCTGACCGGAGATGTTCTGGTCCGAACTGGCCTCAGTCGCAAATTTCTGAATGTTGCCGAGGCCCTTACCTGTTGGACCAAGGGCGGTTTCGGATCGGCAACAGTTCTGGTGTGCGGCATGTTCTCTGCAATCTCGGGGTCGGATGCGGCGGGGGCTGCGGCCGTTGGGCGGATGACAATCGACCGGTTGGTCGAATCCGGTTATCCCCGTCCCTATGCGTGTGCTTTGGTGGCTGCAGGCGCCTGTACCGGTGTGCTTATTCCCCCCTCGATCGCCTATATTATTATCGGCCTTGTGCTTGGTATCTCGGCCTCGACCCTGTTCATTGCAGCCGTCATTCCGGGCATTGCCATTCTAATCGCCATTCTGGTTACAAACCTCGTGATGAACCGTATCTATGCCTATGAGGGCGGCACCAAGATGTCGTTTGGCGATTGGGCGGCCAATCTTGGTCAATCCATTGCTACGGGATGGTACGCTTTTCTGGTACCGGGTATCATTTTTTACGGCATTTTTTCAGGTCGGCTGACCCCGACTGAGGCTGGCGCAACGGCAGTCATCGTCACGATCATTATCGGTTTCATCCTTGGCACGCTCAAGTTCTCCGACTTTCCGGCAATGCTGATCAGCTCCGCCAAGGTGAATGGCGTCATTCTTCCCATCATCGCCTTTTCCCTGCCGCTGGCACAGGCCTTGGCGATCATGGGCGTCCCCCAAGGGTTTGTGTCATCGATCTCGAACCTGACCGACGATCCGACGCTGTTGATCCTGTTGATGATCGGCATCCTGATTGCGGCCGGATGCGTGATGGAGACAACACCCAACATCGTCATTCTGGCACCGATCCTCAAACCTCTGGCAGATTCCATCGGGATGCATGAAATTCAATTCTGCATCATGATGATCACCGCTCTGGGTGTCGGTTTCATCACACCACCGCTGGGACTGAACTTGTTCGTCGTCTCGGGAATCACCGGCGAATCCGTGCTCAAAATTGCATCAAGGGTCGGCCCCTTCGTCTTCTTCATGCTTCTTGTGACGTTGTTAATCGCCTATATTCCCGCGATTTCCCTCACAATGCTGCCCGACAACCTGCGATAAAGGCAAAAAAAAATGGCTCGCGATTACCTTAAAAAAGCAACAAAAACAGCAACGACCGATGCCGGCGACGTGCGCGCCACGGTGCAGGGGATCCTTGATGACATCGAAGGGGGCGGCGATGCCGCTGCTTTGAAATACACCGAGAAATTCGACAAGTATTTCGGCAGCACGCTTTTGAGTGAAGAAGAGATCGCCATCGCGTCTGCGCGTGTCAGCCAACGGCTCAAGGACGACATCGCCTTTGCCCATGACAACGTGCGCCGCTTTGCGGAGGCGCAAAAATCGACCCTTCAGGATATCCAGCTCGAGATCGTTCCCGGCCTGATTGCCGGACAAAAGGCGATCCCGTGTCGGGCCGCCGGATGCTATGTTCCGGGCGGGCGGTATAGCCACGTGGCCAGCGCTATCATGACGGTCACAACCGCCAAGGTTGCAGGCTGCTCGCACATCACCGCCTGTTCGCCGCCACGCGCCGGTGAAGGCGTGGCACCGGCCATTATTTACGCCGCCAACCTGTGCGGCGCCGACAAGATCCTTGCGATGGGCGGGGTTCAGGGGGTTGCCGCGATGACCTTTGGTCTGTTCGGGTTGCCACCCGCCGATATTCTGGTCGGTCCCGGCAACCAGTTCGTCGCAGAGGCAAAGCGGATTCTGTTCGGCCGTGTCGGGATCGACATGATCGCCGGCCCGACAGACAGCCTGATCCTTGCCGATGCCTCTGCCGACGCGTTCATTGTTGCGACCGATCTGGTCGGGCAAGCCGAGCATGGCTACAACTCGCCGGTCTGGCTGGTTACTGACAACCGCTCGCTGGCCGAACAAGTAATGGAGATCGTGCCGAAACTGATCGCCGATCTGCCAGAGCTGAACCGCGAGAACGCCGAAGCCGCGTGGCGTGATTATGCCGAGGTGATCGTCTGTGCCGACCGTGAGGAAATGGCCGCAACCTCGGACGATTACGCCCCCGAGCACCTGACCGTGCAGGCCGAGGACCTGGAGTGGTGGCTGGAACGGCTGCAATGTTACGGCTCGCTGTTTCTGGGTGAGGAAACCACCGTTGCCTACGGCGACAAGGCATCGGGTACGAACCACGTTCTGCCAACATCGCAATCGGCGAAATACACAGGCGGTCTTTCGGTGCACAAGTACATGAAGATCGTGACATGGCAGCGCGCCACCCGCGCCGGATCGAAACCCGTCGCCGAAGCAACAGCGCGTATCTCGCGCCTTGAGGGGATGGAGGGGCACGCCCGCACCGCCGATGCACGGCTCGCCAAATACTTCCCCGGCGAGAATTTCGACCTTTCAGGGACCTACTGAACCTATGACCGACCTGTTCGATGTGCGCGGTAAAGTTGTTTGTGTGACGGGGGCCAGTTCCGGCCTCGGTCACAGGGCTGCCTTGATGCTCGGTGCCGCCGGGGCGCGGGTGGTCGGTGTTGCAAGGCGCGCCGACGCCTTGCAAGCCTGGC
>JBLIFE010000143.1:0-6288 GCA_047633515.1 Paracoccaceae bacterium
GAAACTCAGAGGGGGGCGCAGGGCTCATGCCCCGATATTGCCAAGACATGCCTAACGAAAGGTTAACCGCCCTTTCGGAAGGCAATCAATATCAGTTTTTCATCCCGTCCCAAAAGCTCTTGACCTGTGAAAAGAACGTCGACCCTTCGGGGTTGGTGTTGTCTTCACTCAGCTTTTCGAACTCTCGCAGCAATTCTTTTTGACGGGCCGTCAGATTCATAGGCGTTTCAACCGCCAACTCAATGAACATATCCCCTGATGCGCCCTGACGCAGGGGCGGCATGCCCTTGCTCCGCAGGCGCATCTGCTTGCCGGTCTGGCTGCCTGCCGGCACCTTTACCCGACTGCGCCCGCCGTCGATGGTTGGCACCTCTATATCGCCCCCCAACGCCGCAGAGGCCACACTCACCGGCACCCTGCAAAACAGATGGCTTCCGTCGCGCACGAACAGGTCATGCTCTGATACCTCGATAAAGATGTACAGATCGCCCGTGGGTCCACCCCGCAGCCCGGCCTCGCCTTCGCCAGCCAGCCTGATTCGTGTGCCAGTTTCGACGCCGGCGGGAATATTGACAGACATCGCCCGTTCTTTTTCCATACGCCCCGCTCCGCCGCAGGACTTGCACGGATTTTTGATGATCTGACCCAGGCCCGAACAGGTCGGACAGGTCCGCTCAACAGTAAAGAACCCCTGTTGCGCACGAACCTTGCCCATCCCTGAACAGGTCGGGCAGTTTACGGGCTCTACGCCGCCTTCGGCGCCTGTGCCGGTGCACTGGCCGCAAGTTACGGAGCTGGGCACGTTGAGAGTCTTCTGGACGCCTGAGAACGCTTCCTCCAAGGTCATACGCAGATTGTAGCGCAAGTCAGAACCACGCGACGCACGCTGTTGACGCCCACCGCCCTGACGCCCACCGGCGCCGCCCATGAAATCGCCGAACAGGTCGTCAAAAACATCCGAGAACGCCCCGGCAAAGTCTTGCTGACCACGTCCGCCGCCGCGCGCACTGGCACCGTTGCCGCCCTCGAAGGCTGCATGACCATACCGGTCATAGGCCGCTTTCTTTTCAGGATCCTTAAGAATATCGTAGGCCTCATTGGCCTCTTTGAATTGATCTTCTGCCTTGGGGTTGCCAGAATTTCGGTCGGGGTGCAGCTCTTTGGCTTTCCCTCGATATGCCTTTTTCAGCTCATCCGCAGAGGCGCCTTTGGACACGCCCAAAACATCATAATAGTCGCGTTTCGCCACGGGCTACACCTTCTTCACAAAACGGAAAAGACCGACCCGGATATCCGGGCCAGCCTTCCTGGGATTAAAGGGTACCTTAACGGCGCTTGTCGCCATCGAGATCTTCGAAATCTGCATCGACGATTTCATCATCCACGCTGTCAGGTTCATCCATACCGTCAGCTTCCGCTTCGCCGGATTTCTCCTGCTCGGCTTTATAGATGGCCTCACCAAGACGCATGGCCGCCTCGGTCAGGTTCTGGATCCCGGACTTGATCTTGCCAAGATCTTCACCCTCGAGCGCTTCTTCAAGCGGTACGACGGCGAACTCGATAGCCTCGACAGTGGACGGGTCCACCTTGTCACCGTGGTCCGAGAGCGATTTTTTGGTCGAATGCACAAGGCTCTCACCCTGGTTTTTCGCCTCGACCAACTCCTTGCGGTCCTTGTCGGCCTCGGCATTTGCCTCGGCATCCTTAACCATCTGGTTGATCTCGTCATCCGACAGACCACCAGAGGCCTGAATGGTGATGACCTGCTCTTTGCCGGTGCCTTTGTCTTTGGCGCTGACGGACACAATACCGTTGGCGTCAATGTCGAACGTCACCTCGATCTGTGGCAAGCCGCGCGGTGCGGGCGGGATGTCTTCCAGATTGAACTGACCCAGCATCTTGTTGTCTTGCGCCATCTCACGCTCACCCTGGAAAACCCGGATTGTTACCGCACTCTGGGAATCCTCGGCAGTCGAGAAAATCTGGCTTTTCTTTGTCGGGATCGTCGTGTTGCGGTCGATCAGGCGTGTGAACACACCCCCCAACGTCTCGATGCCCAGCGACAGCGGCGTCACATCCAGCAGCACGACATCCTTGACATCGCCCTGAAGAACGCCGGCCTGAATGGCGGCACCACAGGCAACAACCTCGTCGGGGTTCACACCCTTGTGCGGCTCTTTACCAAAGAATTTGGTCACCTCTTCGACGACGCGCGGCATACGTGTCATGCCACCCACCAGAACGATCTCGTCAATCTCGCCAACAGTCAGACCGGCATCTTTCAACGCGGCCTGACACGGCTTGATCGATGCTTTGATCAGGTCGCCGACCAATTGCTCCAGCTTGGAGCGCGTCAGTTTCATGACCAGGTGCAACGGCGTACCGGATCCGGCATCCATCGAGATGAACGGCTGGTTGATCTCGGTCTGTTGGCTTGAGGACAATTCGATCTTGGCCTTTTCAGCCGCTTCCTTGAGCCGCTGAAGCGCCATCTTGTCTTTGGTCAGATCGACGCCGTTCTCTTTCTTGAACTGCTCGGCAAGGTAGTTGACGATCCGCATATCAAAGTCTTCACCACCAAGGAACGTATCACCGTTGGTGGATTTGACTTCGAACAGCCCGTCGTCGATCTCGAGGATGGTTACGTCAAACGTACCGCCTCCAAGGTCATAAACCGCAATCGTGCGCGTCTCTTTCTTGTCAAGACCGTAAGCCAGTGCCGCTGCCGTCGGCTCGTTGATGATCCGCAGCACCTCAAGACCCGCGATCTTGCCTGCGTCTTTGGTCGCCTGCCGCTGTGCGTCGTTGAAATAGGCCGGTACCGTAATGACGGCCTGCGTCACTTCCTCACCAAGGTAGGATTCGGCGGTCTCTTTCATTTTCTGAAGGATGAACGCACTGATCTGGCTTGGGGAGTAAGCCTCGTCACTCACCTGAACCCAGGCGTCACCATTGCCACCGTCCACAATCGAATAGGGCAGATTCTTTTTGTCTTTTGCAATATCGGCGTCATCAGACCGACGGCCAACAAGCCGCTTAACTGCATAAATTGTTCTTTCCGGATTGGTCACGGCCTGCCGCTTGGCGGGCTGTCCAACAAGACGCTCGTTGTCTGTAAATGCCACGATAGACGGCGTTGTGCGCGCGCCTTCGGCATTCTCGATCACCCGTGGCTGACTGCCGTCCATGATGGCGACACAGCTGTTCGTGGTTCCGAGGTCGATCCCGATTACTTTAGCCATAAAACTCTTCCTCTTCGTTCGGCGATGTTAAAAGCTGCAGGCCCCGCGTACAGGCTCCTGCCTCTTGATCCCAAGCTCTGCGGCATAAGTCCCACAAAGCATCGCAGCGTATATAGGCAGCACATCACGCGCCTGCAAGATC
Organism: Paracoccaceae bacterium; assembly: GCA_047633515.1. GTDB lineage: Bacteria > Pseudomonadota > Alphaproteobacteria > Rhodobacterales > Rhodobacteraceae > JBLHUT01. The sequence goes on from JBLIFE010000143.1 coordinate 3,385, forward strand.
AGATAGAGAAGACAGGTTTGCGAAAATATCGGAAAAATTTGCCAGATTTTAACGAATTACCCCGAACAGCGAGGGTCCAAACTCCGATATCGTAGGAACAAACGACCCGGGCGATACGCCATCAGGTGCTAGACAACCCCGGCTTTTTCAAACAAGGCCAACACATCGACTTTGGGACGCGCGCCCATGTGACCGATCACTTCGGCCGCCGCTATGCATCCCATACGCCCGCAGGTCGCCATGTCGTGACCCGTCGCAAGCCCGTACAGGAATCCCGCTGCAAACTGGTCGCCCGCACCTGTGGCATCCACCGGCGTTACCCGGTCAACGGGCACCTCGGTCAGACCGTCCGCCGTTACAATTCGCACCGCATGCCCCGACCGTGTACAGACCACAATCTCACAAACTGCCGCCGCCAGACCCAGCGCCACATCAAGTTCCTCGGTCTCGTAAAGCGCAAGCCACTCTGCTTCGTTACCAATAACAAAGTCCATTTCATGCGCAATCAAGGTCAGAAAGTCGGCCCGGTGCCGGTTCACACAAAACGGATCAGACAAAGCGATTCCGGGGCGACCGCCCGCCTCCCTGCACAGCCGCGCCGCTGTTTGAAAGGCCGCCTTGCCCTTGTCCTTGTCGAACAGATACCCTTCGAGAAACAGGATATCCGCTTGCGCCGCAGCTTCGGGTGGTACGTCAGATGGCCCCAACTCGGCCGAAATCCCCAAATAGGTGTTCATCGACCGCTCGCCGTCGGGCGACACAAAAATCATGCTGCGCGAGGTCGGCAGCTCTCCCCCAACCACAGGCGGATTCACAAAATCGGTTCCATCCTCACTCATGGCATCCGCATAAAACCGGCCCAGTGCGTCATCATGAACCCGCCCGATAAATCCGGTCTTCAGGCCCAGCGCACCGCATCCGGCAACTGTATTCGCAACCGAGCCCCCCGCAGCCTGCACACGCCCCTCCATTGCACCGTAAAGCACTTCGGCGCGAGCGCGCTCGACCAGTTGCATGATGCCCCGCTCGATGCCCATATGATCCAGAAAGCTGTCGTCGCTTTGGGTCAGCACATCGACAATCGCATTGCCGATGCCGACAATCTGATAGGTTTTCATAGGTTTTTATCCTCATAGTCGCACAGGTCACGAATGATACAGGCCGCACATGACGGCTTGCGCGCCGTACAGACATAGCGTCCGTGCAGGATCATCCAGTGATGTGCATGATATTGAAAATCTGCAGGAATATGGTCTTCGATGGCACGCTCGACCGCGACCACATCTTTGCCGACGGCAATACCAGCACGATTGCCGATCCGGAAAATATGCGTATCCACGGCCTGCGCCGGCATGCCCCACCACATATTCAGCACCACATTCGCAGTCTTGCGCCCGACACCGGGCAGGCTCTCAAGGGCGGCACGCGAATTGGGCACCTCACCACCGAACTGCTCGACCAGAATGCGGCTCATCTTGATGACGTTCCTGGCTTTGTTGCGGTAAAGCCCGATTGTCTTGATGTGTTCGATCACCGTATCTTCGCCCAGATCAAGCATCTTTTGCGGGGTATCGGCAATTTTGAACAATTCCGCCGTTGCACGGTTCACGCCCTTATCGGTGGCCTGTGCGGACAACGCGACCGCAACAACCAACGTAAACGCGTTCACATGATCCAGCTCGCCCTTCGGTTCCGGCTCCGATGCTTGAAATCGGGTGAAAATCTCGCGGAGCACAGCGTATGAAAGTTGTTTGACCATGTGGGGGATATGTCCCGACAAAGCAGGGCTGGCAAGTAAAAGCCGCAGGATTCGGGTCGAAACCCTGCTAAAATCACCATAGACTTGTTTAAAATGGAGAGCCCGCGATGAAGTCCGATGAAGCCTATCATTACCAAGTCATCCGACGTGCGCTTGATCTGATCGACGCCGCAGGTATCGAAATTCCGCTCGATACTCTAGCCGCACAGATGCAGATGAGCCCCGCTCATTTTCAGCGGATTTTCTCGGCTTGGGTCGGCGTATCGCCAAAACGGTACCAGCAATATCTCACACTGGGGCACGCAAAAACACTTCTATCCGAGCGTTTCACAACCCTTCAGGCCGCAGATGGTGCCGGCCTGTCCGGTTCGGGGCGCCTGCACGACCTATTCATCCGCTGGGAAGCCATGAGCCCCGGGACCTTTGCACGCAAAGGGAACGGGGTCGAAATCTACTTTGGCTGGTTCAGTTCACCGTTTGGCGAAGCCCTCGCAATGGGCACCGATGTCGGCCTGTGCGGGCTGGCGTTTTCCGGGGAATGCGGCAGGGACTCCGCGATGACCGACATGACGACCCGCTGGCCTGATGCCCGCTATATCGAAGCGCCAGAGAAAATCGCGCCCTGGGTCGGCGCAACTTTTATGATGAAGGGCGATATGGCGTTGCAGATGATCGGTGCTCCGTTCCAGATCAAGGTCTGGGAGGCGCTCTTGTCGATCCCATCGGGCCACGTCAGCACCTATTCCGAAATCGCGGATGCTATCGGCCATCCAAAAGCCGTCCGCGCCGTGGGCACCGCTGTCGGACGCAATCCGGTCAGTTATCTGATTCCCTGCCACAGAGCATTGCGCAAATCGGGCGGTTTGGGCGGCTATCACTGGGGTCTGCCAGTCAAGCGCGCGATGCTTGCGTATGAATCAGCCCGTGCCGACAGCCTGTAGCAAATTGCGCCAATGCTGCACCTGCAAAAGAAACGGCTTGCAGCGATGTGCGCAATATTCTAACGGTTTCAGCATCACAAACGCAATATGATTACCGGAGACTGCCATGAGCTTTCGCCTGCAACCCACACCGCCCGCACGCCCCAACCGGTGTCAGCTGTTTGGCCCCGGTTCAAATACCAAATTGTTCGAGAAAATGGCCGC
>JBLIFE010000144.1:0-6282 GCA_047633515.1 Paracoccaceae bacterium
CCGAAATCCACGTGCGCCGTGATATCCGCAAGCCCCGGAGCAGCAAACGGGTCCTCGGGGCGGTGTCCGCGCACCGCCTGAAACGTGTCCCCGTCAGAGCGCGCACCGCCGTAGTCGATCACAATCGCCGCGCCGCCGCGTTGCGCCACTTGCGTCGCAAGATGACCAATGACCGGCTGTGCTGCGGAACACAGCTCAACAACATCGTCGATGGCCGTGTCAAACAGCCTGTGCTCCAACGCATCAATCGGCACCGCACCGGCACGTCCGGCAACAAGAGCGTCCCCTGACACGCCGACGACAACCTCGCTCCACCCTTCGGCGGCGCGTACGAACTGCCGGATCGGAAGGGCATCGAAGAACTCGTTCGCCACCGCCAGAAGCGGTAAATCCGGCAGATCGCTGATGGATGCGACCCACGCGACATCATAGCCCTGAAGGGCTTTGGCCTGTTGCGTCCGCAGCGCCTCGCTTGCTTCAAGCAATACGATCTGCGCAGCCTCCCCGAAGCCGGACACACCAGCCGTAGCGCGCAGGATATCGGCCATCATCGTGCCGCGTCCCGGCCCGAGCTCTGCCAGAACAAATTTCGAGGGTGCGCCCTGATCCAGCCATATCTGAGCCAGACAAAGCCCGATCATTTCGCCAAACATCTGGCTGATTTCGGGCGCGGTGACGAAATCTCCGTGTGCCCCGAACGCCGGGCGCGTGCGGTAATAACCATACTCGGGATGCAGCAGGCATTCAGACATGTAAGTCGACAACGGGATCGGCCCCGTGGCGGCGATGCGGCGGATCAAAAGCGCACCAAGTGGCGTCACGCGTCCCGCTTCCTTGCGCCGCGCCTCGCCATCCAAATCAACGCCAGACCGACCAAAATCATCGGCACGGATAACAGTTGCCCCATCGTGATACCAATGTGCCCGCTTCCGATCGCAAAGCCGACCGGATTTTCCAGACTCGCAAAATGCGCATCCGGTTGGCGAAAGAACTCCACAATATACCGGCTTGCACCGTAACCCGCCAAAAAGACGCCCGTGATCATGCCCGGTCGCTTGAGAGCGCCACCGCGATAGGCCAACAGCATCAGAACGACCCCAAGCACAAGCCCCTCAAGCCCGGCCTGATAGAGTTGTGACGGATGGCGCGCCACCTCGTCCCCCTGGTAAAACCACGCTCCGGTTGCAAGACATCCCTGCCACGCCGGATCCACACACATCGTCGGGAATTTCATCGCCCAAGGCGCGTCTGATGCCCGCCCCCAAAGCTCGGCATTGATGAAGTTGGCAAGTCTGCCCAAAAACAACCCCGGCGCCACAACCAGTGCAAGCGTATCCGCCACGCTAAGTCGCGCCAGCCCATGACGGTGGCAAAACACAAGTGCCGCGACCACCACCCCCAGAAAACCGCCGTGAAAGGCCATACCCCCTTGCCAGACCAGCAATATCTCGGCCGGGTTCGCAAAATAATACGCCGGCTTGTAAAACAGGACAAAGCCAAGCCGCCCGCCGATCACAATGCCCAGGATAATCCATGTCAGCAGGTCTTCGAGCTGCGCCTTATTCATTGGCGCGTGCTGGTCCTGCCACAGTCGCGGCGTCGCCACAGCCCTGATCGCAAGCCAAAGCGCCAGAAGAATACCGGTAATATAGGCAAGCGCATACCAGCGCAGGGCAAACGACATCCCGAACAGCGAAACAGAGAACAGTTCAGGATGAATTTCAGGAAAAGTGATAAGAACGTTCATGCGCCTGCTCTTGCCTTGGCACCTGCACATGTGTCAACCACTTCCATGCGCCGTTTTTTGGCCTGCCCCTTGAGACCGGACCCATAGCAGCCCATATTGACGTCAAACAGAATGTGGAGATTATTATGCAGAGCCGGAACAAACTTTTCGACGACATGTCGCAGCTGATGACCAATGCAATGGGCGTTGCCCAAGGGGCAAAAGACGAGGCCGACACCGCCTTTAAGTCAATGATCGACCGCTGGATGGCGGACCGCGACTTTGTCACACGTGAGGAATTCGACGCCACTCGCGCGATGGCACAAAAGGCACGCGAAGAGAACGATGCCCTGAGAGCGCGAATCGAGGCTCTGGAAACGGCACAACGCGGCGACTGACACGACAGTTGGCCCGACGTTAAAGCCGCCCGGCCGTGGCCGAGGCGGCTTTTTTGTGCCGCGATGCCATCTTTGGACACGCCCACGAACGCACAATTTGTGCTTATCCACAGCAGATATAGAGTTTTCCACAAGATATTGCGTTAGAGCGGCACGAGCGGGCGATATTTTCCTTTACACATGTCATCTGCGCCCGCACCATATGTTGTGTGGTGGTGAAATGAATATCCCGAGTATAGATCATCTACTGCGTCCTGCGCGACTTTCGCGTTATGTACTACAAACAAAAGGGGTCGGTCATGTCACTCTCCGAGAGCTATCTGGAAACAGACGACATCCATCCCATCGATATAGTTGAAACGCTTGCCGCACATCATGATTGGGACTTTGATCGTATTGCTGATGACCAGATCGCAATGGCGGTCGAGGCACAGTGGCGTACGTATTCGATCACATTCGCATGGTCGGCTTATGACGAGACGCTCAGGCTTGTCTGTACCTTCGAGATGCAGCCCCCCGAGGAAAAGCTGCCACAATTGTACGAGGCGCTTAACAGTATCAACGATACCTGCTGGAACGGGGCGTTCACTTTCTGGCGTGATCAACAAATGATGGTCTATCGCTATGGTTTGGTGCTTGCTGGCGGACAGCTGGCCGGACCGGAGCAAATTGACCGGATGATAACGAACGCTGTCGAAACTGCGGAGCGTTTCTATCCGGCATTTCAGTTGGTTGTATGGGGAAACCAGACACCAAAGAATGCCATGCAAGTTGCGTTTTGCGAGACATTCGGGCGCGCCTGAGACCACTTTTGCCCCACAGGCGAACATGTTTCGAAATGGAAGGCTCCCGCCGATCTCAAGGACATCTTGCGATGTCATTCGGTCTGTTGGGCGTGGCAGTCGGGGCAAGCCCCGCCTGCGCCATCGCTCGACAATGCCGCATCAGCCTGAAACAATTGTTTTCCAATGGAGACCTGTATTCTAGGGTCCAGAGAAAGTTTTAAAGCACAAGGGGTACGGCATGGATTTGAAGTGGCTGGCGCAGACCGGAATGGTCGTTTTGGGGTGCGGTAAAATGGGGTCGGCGATGCTTGCGGGTTGGCTTGACGGCGGACTGCCAGCACAGGCCATCACTGTACTGGAACCGAAACCCTCTGATTGGCTGAAATCCATTGCGGGGCTACAGTTGAACGGGGAAATTCCGGCAAACCCCGGTCTTGTACTGATTGCAGTAAAGCCGCAGATGATGGCTGATGCGCTTCCCGGTCTTAGCCGTTTGGGCGGCTCTTCCACATTATTCGTCAGCGTCGCGGCGGGCATATCGATCGGGTATTACGAATCTGTACTTGGTGCGACAACACCCATCATCAGAGCCATGCCAAACACACCCGCTGCGGTCGGACGCGGGATAACGGCACTTGTCGGCAATTCTTGCGTCACTGCTGACCAGATGACCTTGAGCACTGTGTTGATGGCAGCCGTCGGAGACGTGGTCATGCTTGACAGCGAGGCACAGATGGACGCCGTGACCGGAGTTTCCGGCTCGGGGCCGGCCTATGTCTTTCACTTGATCGAGGCACTTACGGCGGCGGCGCAGGCCGAAGGCCTGCCGGAACATCTTGCACAAAGGCTGGCGGCGGCAACTGTCAGCGGCGCGGGTGAGTTGGCACGACAAGCATCTGAAACGCCCGAACAATTGCGAATTAATGTTACCTCGCCCAACGGCACCACGGCGGCAGGGCTTGACGTTTTGATGGATTCGGAAACCGGCCTGACGCCCCTGATCCGCCGCACCGTGGCCGCAGCCGCCAACCGCAGCCGTGAGTTGGGCGCATGAGCATTACGTTTGACGATTTCCTGAAGGTCGACATCCGCGCCGGACGCGTCACCCGCGCAGAGGCCTATCCCGAAGCGCGTGTTCCCGCGATCAAGCTTTGGATCGATTTCGGCGACGACATCGGCGAAAAGAAAAGCTCGGCCCAGATTACCGCGCACTACACGCCGCAAAATATTGTGGGGAAGCAAGTTCTTGCAGTCGTGAATTTTCCACCGCGACAGATCGGAAAGTTCCTGTCAGAGGTATTGGTATTGGGTATTCCGGACGCCGCAGGCGAGGTCGTTTTGTTGCGCCCCGATCATAATGTGCCATTGGGCGAACGGGTGTATTGATGCCCAATAAACTCTTGATCACGCGGCGGCTGCCCGACAGCGTCCTGAAAGACGCGCAGGCCGAATTCGACGTCACATTCAATGACAACCCGACGCCTTTTTCTGTTGCACAGGCCCGCGCGGCTCTGGCGGAATATGACCTGATCCTACCCACGCTGGGCGATGCGTTCAGTACGGCTGCTTTTGACGGTGCCCCTCACCGGTGCAAGCTGCTGGCAAATTTTGGTGTCGGGTACAACCACATCGACGTAACCGCAGCCAAAGCCGCCGGAATCGCCGTTAGCAACACGCCGGGGGCCGTTACCGACGCGACTGCCGATATCGCCCTAACCCTGATGTTGATGAGTTGCCGGCGCGCTGCCGAAGGGGAGCGGCTTGTGCGGGCAGGTCAATGGACGGGCTGGCAACCGACCCAAATGCTGGGTCTGCACATGTCTGGCAAAGTGCTGGGTGTGGTGGGCATGGGCCGCATCGGCAAGGCGATTGCCCGACGGGCCCATTTCGGCTTCGGGATGAAGGTTGTTTTTCACAGCCGCACGGCCGGCACCGATGCGGGATTGCCCGCCGAACAGCTGGACAGCCTGCTGGCGGTTATGGCCGCCTCTGACGTGGTGGTCACGGCTGTGCCGGCGTCTGCTGCGACACACCACCTGATCGGACCGGCAGAGTTGGACGCGATGCAGCCACACGCTCATCTGGTGAATATTGCGCGCGGTGATGTCATCGACGAGGCCGCCCTGATTGCCGCCCTTCAGGCCGGAAAGATCGCCGGTGCAGGGCTGGATGTGTACGAGTTCGAGCCAAAGGTCCCCCAAGCCCTGATCGATCTGGACACTGTTGTTTTACTGCCGCATCTGGGCACCGCCGCCCTTGAAGTCCGCGAGGACATGGGGCAGATGGCACTTGATAACCTGCGGGCGTTCAAAGCGGGACACCCACTTCCGAACCCTGTCTAGCCTTCGTGATAAAAGCTCAGGTGGCGCAAAACCTGTCCCTCGAGACTTGCCCAACAGCGCGCAAATCGCTAACCCGCCAGCATGGCAAAACTGTACTTTCACTATTCCACAATGAATGCAGGCAAATCGACCATCCTGCTTCAGGCGTCGCACAATTATCACGAACGCGGCATGCAGACACTGCTGCTGACGGCTGCGTTCGATGACCGTGAGGGCGAAGGCCGGATCGGCTCGCGGATCGGGATCGGTGCAAAATCCGAGGTGTTTCGCCCGCACGATGACATGTTTGCCCGCATCAAAACGCGGATGCAGAGCGGCCCCTGTGCGTGCATTTTCATCGACGAGGCGCAGTTTCTGACCCAAGAACAGGTCTGGCAACTGGCGCGTGCGGTGGATGACCTTGGCGTGCCTATCATGTGCTACGGCTTGCGGGTCGATTTTCAGGGCAAGCTTTTTCCTGGCTCTGCAACACTTTTGGCGCTGGCGGATGAAATGCGCGAAGTCAGGACAATTTGTCATTGCGGGAAAAAAGCAACAATGGTGGTTCGCAAAAGCCAATCCGGCGAAGTGCTGCGCGACGGGGCGCAAGTAGAGATCGGCGGCAACGAACGCTATGTCTCGCTGTGCCGGCGCCATTGGCGAGCCGCGATGGGCGACACAGCAGAGGACCCCGTGGCAGCAAAATTGGCGGTAAACGCAGCTGGCCAAGCAGGCATCACCTGATCAGAGTATAGTGGGGACAACCCGCTCCAATATCACCGAGCCTACAGAATACCCCGCGCCAAACGAACAAATCAGGCCAAGATCACCGTGTTCGAGGTCATCGGAATACTTATTAAAGGCGATGATCGAGCCCGCCGACGAGGTATTTGCGTAATCCTGAAGGATATTCGGCTGTTCCTCGGGGGCAGGCACCCGCCCCAAGACCTTTTTCCCGATGAAATCGTTCATCATCTTGTTTGCCTGATGCAGCCAGAGCCGTTTCAAATCTGTGGCCTTCAGGTCGCTGTCGTTCATATGTGCCGCAATAT
>JBLIFE010000145.1:0-6242 GCA_047633515.1 Paracoccaceae bacterium
ATCCCGCGCCTGTATTCGCCGATCCCCGTGGTCAGATAGGTAATCATGCCGTTGACGGATTTGTACGGCAGCACCAGTGTCGTGTTGCCTGAGTTGACCTGCAAGGGGCCGTTTGCGTCTTTGAATGTGGCAAATGCTTGAAGGACCGTCATTGCCGTGTCGTAGTCGAAGACGCCGCTTGTCGACGTTGTGATCTCGGTTATGCTGAATCGCTGTTGGTACGAGCCGTTATTGGCATCGTAAAAGGTCAGGTCTGTGTCCTGTTTGCCTATCGACAGGCCTGTCATGCCGATTATCTCTCCGTAACCGTTGTATTGAAAGCTTGCAGCGTGGGCTGCGCCTGCAAACAAAGCCAGAGCAAAGACGGCCCGAAGCATAAAAAGATAGCAAGATATGCGAAGCACGAGCGGTTCCTCTTTGTGTGATCAGGTGTCACATGACGATTGATGCATCTTGAACAAACTCAGTCCAACGATGCGAAACATATTGTAGCTCAGTGGTGGTACACGGATCTTGCGCCGAAAGTGTTAATTTCGGGCAGAATTCCTTCATAATGGTTAATATCCCGAGCCTCGCTGCTGATCCCTGAAGCGCGTGGCGGGCCATTTTTTCATGGCTGAAACGAAAAAGACCGCCCGAAGGCGGCCTTTAAAAACTATCGGCGGTTTAGGCGCCGAGCCGTAATATCAGCCCTGACGAGCTTTGAACCGGCGCTGTGTCTTGTTGATGACATATACGCGGCCCTTACGGCGCACGACACGGCAATCGCGGTGCCGGCTTTTCAGCGAGCGGAGCGAGTTCTTGACCTTCATGGGTCGTCCCTTCCAATGCGCGGCGCGGGAGCGCCAGTTACAACAAATCCCTGGATACAGGGTATGAATTCATGGTGGGCGATACTGGGATCGAACCAGTGACCCCTTCGATGTCAACGAAGTGCTCTACCGCTGAGCTAATCACCCACATTACCATATTGGTACGCTCTCATCGCTTATCCTGAAAGGAAAAACAACCCGAACAACACCGCCTTGGTGCGCGGTGTATAAAAGGAACATCCGCATGGTTCAAGGGCTTTTGGAAACAGAATAAATCGCGCTATAAATGCCGCAAGAGGGCCATGTATGACCAATGAATCTTATCGTTTGCTCGAACCGACCGTTCGATCCAGCTCTGTTATCTTTGCATCGCCCCATAGTGGTAAGGCGTATCCGTCGTTGTTTTTGAAACAAACAATACTGAATCAGCTGACGATTCGGTCTTCCGAGGATGCCTTTGTCGATCAATTGTTCGACGCGGCTCCGCGGTTTGGTGCACCACTTTTGTTGGCTGACGTGCCGCGAGCCTATGTTGACCTCAACCGGAGTGCAGAAGAACTTGACCCGGCTTTGATCAAAGACGTGAGCGGTGTCAGCAATAACCCGAGGGTCAGCTCGGGTTTAGGTGTGATTCCCCGGGTGGTTGCGAACGGGCGGGCGATCTATAGGGGCAAGCTGGAGGCCGCCGAAGCACAGGAGCGGATCCTGACGCACTGGTACCCGTATCATCAGACATTGCAGAACCAGTTGGCTGTGTCGCAAGCAGCATTCGGAGAGGCGATCCTGATTGATTGTCACTCGATGCCTCACGAGGCAGTCGAGTCGGTCAGTAAAAATCCGTCTTTACGACCCGAAGTTGTCTTGGGTGACAGATTCGGAGCGGCATGCGCACCCGATATTATGGACGCTGTCGAGAAGGCATTTGTGAAAGTCGGGCTGCGGGTCGCCCGAAACACGCCGTTTGCAGGAGCCTTTGTCACGCAACATTATGGCCGACCGGCGCGCCAACAGCATGCTATTCAAGTGGAGATCGACCGCAGGCTCTATATGGACGAGGTCAATATCCGTCCCAATCACAGGTTCGACGAATTCCGACGGCTTATGACGCAGGTCGTCGCCGACATCTCGGTCATCCGGCGCAAGGCGCTGCCACTGGCGGCGGAATAGCTTTGCTAAACCTTCATCAGGGACCCGAAAATCCTGTCTTTGTGTTCATCCAGATAAATCCGCAGCCACGGTGAAAACCGTTCCGGACGCCGTGATATCTCTGCGGCGAGATCATAAAACCCGACCCACTCGACCTGCATGACCTCGTCGGGGTTGGGTGTGATGCGCATTTTGCGATCGGCCACCGCGAGATAGATTTCAACGATCTCGTGTTCGATAAGCCCGTTGCCCACGTTGGCGCGATATTCGACCTGATCCCGATGCGCCGGATAAAGCCCGGTGATTCCCAGCTCTTCCTTGAGCCGGCGCACGGCGCAATCAGCCGGTTTTTCATTCCACCCCGGATGGGTGCAGCACGTATTCGCCCAAAGTCCGGGCGTGTGGTACTTATGCAGTGCGCGCCGTTGCAGCAGGACGTTCGTTCCGTCCATCACAAAGACAGACACTGCTTTGTGTTTGAGGCCCTTTTGATGGACCTCAAGTTTTTCAACGGGGGTAAGCGTGCTGCCGACCCAAGCAGGGATGAGATCCGTCATGGTTTTTCAGGTGCGTAAGGCAGGGAAAATCCCGGTAAGGTGAGCAATGTTTTTGAACCCGATCTTGAGATGTGCTAGAGGCCGTGCATTCACGAGCTACCTCTTCATATAAGCCTCGAACGTCAGCTTTTGCACGTCGACATCATGACACAGGGAGACAAAGCGTTTCCGGCGCTCGTCGCTGCGGTAATAAGCGTTTTGCATGGCGCCAAGAATTTTGAAGACGGGCTTGTGCTCTTTCGTAAAGAATTTGCGGGCAAGCTGCAGGTCTTTGATCTTCTTTGACTTCAGGCAGGCAGTGGCGGCTGTTGCTGCGGCGCCGGCAAGAACAACGTCGCGGCCATTGTCCCAACGGTCCAGCGGGCGCAGCGGGATCGGTGCGCCTTCGCGGCGAATTGTGACGCAGTCGGTGAGGCCCGCAACAGCGCGCGAATCGGCCGTTACCTTTTTAAGGTCAACGCCGTCTTTTCCGGCGCCCTTTCCGACGCTCGCAGAGGTGCCATGCGGAAAAACCCAACCGTAAAAATCAGGCGAGATGGCCCCGTCATAAATCACATCACACCGCTTCGGATCATAGTTTGCGTTGGCGGCGGGTGCTTGGATGATCTCGTGATAGGCGATGACACAAGGGATTGTGCTGCCGCCTTTGACCTCGGCGCGGGCCACATCAGAGCGCGCCCCGTCGGCTCCAATAATCAGCTTGGTTGTGAGGCGCCCCTCGTGGCGCCCCTCTTTTTCACGGAATACCACATGCTTTCCGTCGAAATCGTACTCGACCCGCAGGAAGGTTCCTGTGTGCCGGATGGCACCTGCCTTGACGGCGCGCACCCGTAGAAATTCGTCAAAATGTTCCCGATCGACCATCCCGACAAAGCCGTTTTCGATCGGGATATCGACAGCGCGCTGAGTAGGCGAGATCATTCGGGCGGTGTTGATTTTCGCGACGATCACGTGATCGGGGATATTGAAGTCGGAGATCAACCGCGGTGGCACCGGAGGGGCCTCCTCCGACCACAACAACATGATAGGTAGTCATCACTATTATTCTTTTGGGACCAGCGCGCATGAGTGCGGTCTGGTCCGTGGGCCATCCATGATCACCCGCGCCATAAGCGCAGTGGTCAGGAACAAACCGGCTTCGAAGAGGAAAACAACGCCAAAGGCCACTGCGTCTTGTGCGAAAAGTCGTAAGATATCGGCGGCGGCGGGGCCTAAAAGCCCGCTAAACCCGGCGGCAATTGCCCGTGCCGCACCCCAAAGACCCATGCGGGTTCCTTCACGGGGTGGCGCGCCCTTCGCCAGCCAGTTGCATCATCGAGCGGATGGCTGCGACGGCAAACATTCCGTTGAAGTAACCAAGCCCGATCACCAACGGGACCAGCGGTAAGCCAAGCTGCGAAGCACCGTTCAATGCAATCAGAGCCAGCGCCGCTGTGGAGCCGAGGCATCCCGAGATAACCCAGCCGCGCAAAGAGCCCAGTTTCGAACTGCTGACAAGCAGACCCACGGTGATCATGCCAAGAAAGGTCCTGCCATTCTGGCCACCGGACATCTGGGTGCTTTGGCCGGGGGTAAAGCCGAACACCAGACCGGCGTAAGACTCCAGTATCAGTTCCTGCATGAAGTAGGCGGTCATGGATAAAAAGACGAACATTGTAAAAACGCGTGCCTTACGCTCGGCCCACACTTCGGCAAGGCCTTGCATGAAGGGCATGTGCTGGGTGGTTGGTTGTGCGGTGACGCCTCGCTCGATGCCCCACACGGCAAGACAGGTCAGGAGTGTCGCACCGGCGGCAACTAAGCTGACGATTTTCAGCATCCGCTCGGGGGAATAAGGTTCCAGCAAACCGCCAACGACGACGGCTGTTACAGCGATGCCGAAGATCATCATAAGCCACGTTATTGTTGCGGTTGCGGCGCGGTGGCGTGGCTGTGTTGCCGTGGCAAGAAGCGCCAGAAGCGAGGTGCCAGAGGCGCCAACGCCCAAGCCGATCATTGCATATGCAATTATTTTGAGCACAAGTCCGGCGGCAAAGCTGGTTTCAAGCACCCAGATAGCCGCTGCGGCAAGGATGCCTCCAAGTGACAGAACGGCCATGCCGCCGATTATGAAGCGGGTGCGCGCGCCGCCCGTGTCCGACAAAAAACCCCAGTTCGGGCGTGTTATCTGTATTCCGTAGTGGAGTGCCACAAGCGCACCGGGAGGAGCCGCAGGCAAGGCAGGCTCGACGACCGTCAACCGGTTAAGGGTCGAGGTCATCAAGACGACAATTGCGCCCAATGCCATCTGAACCAGACCCGGTCGCACAATCGAAACCCAGGAGAGTGTTATAGGCCGATGCCTCTGAGGGCAAAGGAGGCGACCATCATACCGGTGATGTACAACAGCACACCCGTCCCGTTATACTACGGCGCGTGCCTTTTGGGGTCACTTAGCAGGGTTTGCATGGCGTAGACTTGTAGAAAAAGCGCCGTCGCAACAGTGGCTGCAAATGGGGTTTGATCCCAATAGAACAGCAAAAAGACGACGATGAGCTGCGGTACGGCCATGATCCAGCAGGCAAGTTTCGCGGCGTGTTCGGGGCCAAGCGTAACCGGGAGCGAATTGACGCTCATCTGCTTGTCGCCATCCAAGGCTTTGAAACTATTGAGCGCCATAATTCCGTGGGCGCCAATTGCGTACAGCGTGGCGATGATGATGACAGGCCAAGCGGGCGCGCCTGCCGATAAAATGGCCGCACCGGTAAACCACGGCAGCCCCTCATAGCACAGGCCGACAAGCCCCGGGCCCCACCAACCGGACCGCTTCAGGCGCACCGGCTCGGCAGAATAGGCCAAAGCGGCCAGAACGCCAAACACAGTGGCGCCAAACCCCCACGGGCCAAGGAATGATCCGATGAACAGGGACAGGACAGTCATCATGAGAGCGATCCAAAGCCCCCAGCGGCCTGGAATACGGCCTGATGGAATGAGTCTGTTGGGCTCGTTTATTGCGTCCACATGGTGGTCGCACCAATCATTCGCAGCCTGACTCGTCCCGTAGACAACGGGACCAGCCAGAATGATTCCAAGAAGAATCATCTGCCAGTTGTCGAGGATGGCTCCGCCGGACGGCACGGCGCCGCAAAGGTAGGCCCACATCGGTGGGAACCACGTAATGGGCTTGATCAGGGTCAACGCGACGCGTGGCTCTGGGTACTGGCGGGGGTGTAAGTTAAAGCTAACACTAAAGAGCAAAATAAAAATTACACTTGGGTTGTCTTCAAGAAGATTCTGCATCCTGCGACCATTTCGCGGAATAAAAATGCAAAAGGACCGCTTAAGCGGTCCGATTGTTTGACTTGCGAAGGCAGCTTAGTCGCCGGTTTTGGAAATCAGATCGTATTTAGGTAATTTCACATAAAGACTCTAGCGGCTCAGGCCCGGCATTTCGGCTGCGGCAACCCTGTCGTTGCGCGTCAACTCGACAGCTGTCTCGATACACATCTTTTCAACAACATCAGTTGTTTCCGAAACGATGTCCTTGAGTGTTGCCAGGCCGACCATCTCCATGACCGAGCGCACGGCGTCATCACTGACCGATGATGCGCAAGGGATGGAAGCCTTATGGCAGAGACCGCCATAGGAGGGCTCGGTTCACGACAGCCCGACCCACAGGGTGCGCCTAGACTGTAATAATGGTCCGTTTATCAATTGAAATTCAGTCGAGTACTACTCGCCATCCTCT
>JBLIFE010000146.1:0-6188 GCA_047633515.1 Paracoccaceae bacterium
GCATAGCTGTTGTCGAAGGGAATATCGAGCGACATTATAAAATCCGTGTCATAAGCCGCGCGTGAGGGCGGGCGGTAAAGCCAAGCGGCCTGTACAACTTGTCACCAAGCCCCTCTTCGCGGTCTGTTTCAAGATGCACGGCCACAAGACCGGCTTGTGTCATCGTGCGCAAAAGCGCGCTGAGGGCTTCGCGCCCCATGCCGCGACCCCGCACCGCGCGGCGGATGTAGAACTGGTCAAGCGTGCCGTAAATGCCGCCCAATTCAAGGGAGTATCCGAACGAAATCACCAGATACCCGACCGGTGCACGACGCGGCCCGATCAGATAGACCGCACCGTGGGGCAAGCCGTCGAGCAGTGGCCTGAGGGCAGCGTACCGCGCATCGTCACTTTGCTCGATCCCGGTTTGGTCGTAAAAGCCGGCGACCAGCGGTAAAAGGCGATCCAGATCCTCGGGCTTGGCGAGGTGAAGCTTTGCCGACATAACTCAGAGCCGCGCAAGGCGGTCGGTCAGCAGATCAAAGAACCCGCCCGCGTCCACGTCGCCCAGAAACAGCGCATTCGCAGGGCGTCCCGTGACCCGCCACCAGTCCGCAACCGTCATGCCGCGCGTCAGCGGGCTGTTCACTTCGATTTCGACATTGATCAGACGACCCGAAAAGAGATCGGGCCGGAGCAGATAGGCAATGACGCACGGATCGTGCAAAGGGGCGCCTGTACTGCCATATTTCTCTTTGTCGTAGCGTTCAAAGAAGCTGGTCCAACTTGCCACGGCCTCTCCGACCTTGGTCCCCAGTGCTGCCAACGTATCGACACGCGGTTGGGTGATCAGGGCCTTGTGGGTCACATCAAGCGGCAGAACCGTGATTGGAATGCCAGATTTAAACGTTATTTCAGCGGCTTCCGGATCGACATAGATGTTGAATTCGGCGGCAGGCGTGATGTTGCCGACCTCGAAATACGCGCCGCCCATCAGAACGATACCTGCGGCACGCGCCATGATTTCAGGTGCGCGTTGCAGGGCGGTTGCGATGTTGGTCAACGGGCCAAGCGGGCACAGCGTGACGCTCCCTGCAGGCTCGGTGGACAGGATCCTGAGGATTGCATCGACGGCGTGTTCTTGCTGAACCGGCATTTGCGGGTCCGGCAGGGTGATCCCGTCGAGCCCGCTTTTGCCGTGTACATGTTCGGCGGTGACAAGCGTCTGCACCAGCGGACGATCACAACCGGCATAAACCTTTACATCCGGTTTCCCTGCTAACTCACAGACAATGCGCGCATTTTTTACCGTAAGGTTCAGCGGCACATTGCCTGCGACGCATGTGATCGCAAGCAGATCAAGCGACTCAGGGCAGGCGAGAGCCAAAAGGATTGCCACGGCATCGTCCTGCCCGGGGTCTGTGTCGATGATAATCTTGCGTGGGCTCATGATGCTCTCCGGGTTCTTCGTACGAAGGTGACCTTATGTGCCGCGATTGTCCAGTGGTTCAGGCCGCGCGGGTGATCACGCGCGCCCCTTTTTCAAGGCTGCGATGCACAGGGCATTTGTCAGCGATCTCCAACAGCTTGTGACGCTGTGCATCGTCGAGGGCACCTGTCAGGCGGATGATCCGTGTGAAGCTGTCGATCTGGGCCGCCCCGAGTTCGGCATCTTGTGCGTGGACTTTGTCATGGGTGACATCGACCGACACATGCTCTAGCGGCCAGCCTTTGCGGCGGGCGTACATCCGGATTGTCATCGAGGTACACGCCCCCAGACCCGCCGACAAAAACCCGTAAGGGCTCATTCCACGATTGGTACCGCCATAAGCGAGAGGCTCGTCGGCCAGAACATGGTGGGCGGGGCCAGAGTTGATATCTTGTAAAAAGCCGGTCGGATCGGCCTCGGAGATACGGACAACACCCTCTGGCGCCCCGACAGGCGGCGCGGGGGGGCGTATGTCAAGGTAGCGTGCAGCCCATGTGGCGATAACCTGTGCTGCATATTCGGCATCCTCGGGCCGCGAGATCAGGTGATCTGCATCGTCAAGTGTTACAAAGCTTTTGGGGTGTTTAGCGGCCGAAAAGATGTGGTTTGCATTCTCGATGCCAACCACCGCGTCGCGCGGGGCGTGCATCACCAGCAGCGCACGTTTCAATCCGCTGACCGCGGGGCCAAGCTTTTCGGCGCTTACGTCTTTGATGAAGTCACGCCCGATGCGAAAAGGGCGACCGCCAAGAGTGACTTGGGCCACGCCGTTCGCTTCGATCTCAGGCAAGGCATCGGCGAAATTGTGAGTCACGTGGTCTGGCGAAAACGGAGCCCCAAGCGTTACCACAGCGCGCACGCTGTCGATCTGTCCGGCGGCGCGTAAAACGGCAGCGCCTCCCAGCGAATGACCGATCAACAGGCGCGGGGCCATGTTGCGGCCCGAAAGGTAGCTTGCCGCAGCCGTAATATCACCGACATTCGAAGTGAAGGTGGTATTCTCGAATTCGCCTTCCGAATGTCCCAATCCGGTGAAGTCGAACCGCAAAACGGCCAGTCCCATCGCGGCAAGCCGGCCCGAAATGCGCCGAGCGGCGGGGATGTCTTTTGAGCAGGTGAAACAATGGGCAAAGATAGCGGTGCCCAGAACCGGACCCTCTGGCAAATCCAGCCGCGCGGCGAGCGGTGTGCCGTGGCTGCCGGGAAAAGAAATACGCTCGATCTGCATGGTTGGCCCCTTTGTTCGGTCTGTTGCAGTTACCGAAACGGGGGCGTGGCTGCCAAGCCTTTGATGGCTGTGTCACGCGATGGTGAAATCGCGCTTGTCGGCTGTTGCGCGGCGTTGCATCAAGGGACGTAACGCGCGGGGCACAAGCGGAGGACGAAGCGGGTGATACTCTTTTGGGCTGTGGCTGTGTCTGGCTTTGTCGTGCTCGCGCTGAGTTATGCCGGTGCTGTCACCGCGTTGGGAGACAGTTTGTCTGTGATCCGTCCGGTTGTCGGGTTGGCGGGGGTGCTGTGGATCGCCGGTGGCTGGTGGCTTAGTCTGGCGCATTGGGGGTGGCTTGGTGTGGTTGTCGCGTCTATTTTGCCAGATGTCTTTGCCCGCTTCAAGCCGGGGCGGCATGTTGCGCCAGAGGGGTCTCTGAGGCTCTATCAAAAGAACATGTCGTTCGGAATACAGGACTCGGCACAGCTTGAGGCCGATATACGCGCGGTTTCGCCCGATATTGTGACCTTGCAAGAGGTTAGTCCCAACAACCGCAAACTGTTGGAGCAGCTGCGCGATGTTTTGCCGTATCAGGCTTATGTCGATTATGCCCCCGTTGGCGGGGTCGCGGTGGCAAGCCGTTTGCCGATGTCAAACGATGTGCCTGTCACGCAGGTCTCGGGTGTCGGGCTTGTGATGCTGCGCGTTCAGGGGCCGCAAGGCCCGTTTTGGGCCGGGTCTATCCATCTTCCATGGCCGTGGCCGTTCGACTTGCATTTGCATCTGGAGTCCGTACTCAAGACGCTTGCGCCGCACACCGGGCCGTTTGTGATTGCGGGTGATTTTAACATGGTTCCGGTGGCGCATGTCTTTCGCCGGTTGACCCGCGCCACGGGCACGTATCGTGCAGGGCGCGCAAGGGCCAGTTTCCGAATGTGGCGGGGGCGGATCGGGCTTGCGCTTGATCATGCGTTGATCCCGCGCGGCGTGCGTGCGCAAACCGAGCTGCGCCCCGATCTGGGGTCTGATCACAAAGGGCTGGTGGTGCGGTTCTACCCGCCCATCAATGCGGCATCAAAGGGATAACGGGTGAGGTTTTCGAACCCCGTTTGCGTGATCAGAACCTGATCCTCAAGCTTGATCGAAAAGTCGCCACCGACCTCTCCCACAAGCGCCTCGACACATAAAACCATCCCCGGCTCCAGAATGTGATCGAAGGCGCCTTCGACCATTTTGTCGGGATAGGCCACCATTGGCCATTCATCACACAAGCCCACACCGTGCATCAGACAGCCGTATTTTTGCGCCTGATACCGATCGTGCAGCACATGGGTGTTGCGGCTCAGATCCTGAATATTCACGCCGGGTTCGAGCATTTGCATGTTTGTCATAATATGCTCGTGGGCGTGTTGCATCGCCGAAACCATGTCGGCGCGGGGCTTTCGATCACCGACCCACCACGTGCGCGAAATGTCGATGCAAATGCCGTAACTCCCGATCAGGTCACTGTCAAAGGCGACGATCTCGTTGTTTTGCACAATCCGTGGACCACATTCCTGAAACCACGGGTTTGTCCGCGGCCCCGACGCCAGAAGCCGCGTTTCGATCCATTCACCCCCGCGGCGGATGTTTTCGGCATGCAAAACGGACCAGATGTCGTCTTCGGACATGGCGCTTTCGGGCACGCCCGCGCGCATCGCCTGCTCCATCAATCCGGTGGCGGTTTCGCAGGCATGCGAGGCACATCGCATGGCCAGAATTTCGTCGGGGCCTTTGACCGAGCGGGCCTTTTCGGTGACCTCTTCGCCCTCTGACACGTCAAAACCCGCGGCAATCAGGGCTTTATAACCCGACACCATGATCTTATCGACCGCCAGCCGTTTGTTGCCGGGGGCGTGTGCGGCCATCAGGTCGGCCACTTGCGCCACAAAGCTGTCGGCGGCGCGGTCGCCTTTGTCACCGGTCGAGAAATAGAACATCGACGCCCCCGAGCGGCTTTCGCGCACCAGCGGGTTGAAACTGCTCAGGAACGGTGAGTTCTTGTAATCCCAGATGACCATATAGCCGTCGGCACACAGCAAAACCGCACGAAAGGGGTTGTGCGTGTTCCACAGTTGCATATTCGTGCTGTCGGTCGCGTAGCGGATGTTGAGCGGATCGAATATCAGCAAACCGCCCAGATCGCGCGCGACGATATGCTGTGTCAGCCGCTGCCAGCGATAGGTGCGCATTGCCTCGAGGTTGGGCATGACCAGACCTGCATCCTCCCATTCGCGAAAGGCGAGCCGTGTTGGCCCGATCTCGATCCGGTCGGCATCATTCGGGGAACCGTCGGGCAGGTGGCTGCCTTTGCTCGGGTCGATCTTGCGATCGTCGCGGTAATGCTGGTTCATGGGCTTTTCTTTCGCATCCGTCAAAGGCAGACTGCGCCTGTGTTGTGCGTGCTTCTGCTCGGTTTGCGGCATGTGACATGTCGGTTTTGTAAATTTTCGGAGCACTTTTGATGCGTATAACCCAAGCCAGCTTGCCGTTTACCCCTTGGGCTGATCGTGGGCTTGCATCGCTTCCGGGGATGCAACCGGTGCCACAGGGGGCGTGGTTGCAGGTTGACGATGCCTACGGTGCGCAGATGCAGCGCCGCACGGATCTGTTGGCACAAAAACCGGAGCAGGTCTGTGCAATGCTGCCTACGGCGGCATCCGCCGTGTTGGAAATGCTGGAACAGGTGGTCGGGGATTTGGGCAAACGGGACGGGTTTGCGGTTGGTCCGGACAGTGTTTCGTGCCCTGACGGGCGGCACGTGGTGCGCGACACGCAGCGCCCGCTTGAGACGCTTTGCGGGTTGGTTCAAGAGGATTTCTGCGTGTTGCAGGAAGACCCCGATAGCAAAAGCCATGTTTTGACAGCCGCAATTCTATGCTTTCCGGCAAGCTGGACACTGGCCGAGAAAATGGGGCGGCCCTTGATCGGCATTCACGACACGGTTGAGGAATACGACGACACGTTGGCGCGGCGGGTGCAACGCTTGTTCGATGTTTTGCGGGTCGGGCAACCTCTTTGGCGGGCCAACGCACTTGTCTATGCCGAACCGGAGCTGTTTCAGCCGCGTCCGGGTGGGGTGCGGCGCGCGCAACCCACCGGAGACGGCCTGTTTTTACGCTCCGAACGCCAAAGCCTTTTGCGGCTGCCGGTTTCGCGGGCTGTTGTTTTTTCGATCCACACTTATGTCGTGCCGCTCGAGGCTCTGACTGCGCAGCAAAAGCAAAGCCTGTTGCGCAGCCCTTTGGGCGCGGGTTTGGAGCTTTAGGGAGCCTTGGCGCAGGTGCGGAGGCCGCGACGTGTCATGATCAACATACCGAACCCTGGCAGTAGCAGTGGCAAGTCAGCCGGAAGTGGTACTGCGGGCACACTTGCCGGAGTGCCTTGGACGAACATGCGCGGGGTGCCGGACGTGCCTGAGTTTACCCACGATTCATTGTAATCGTATCCATTTAAGAGTGACGGGGCGCC
>JBLIFE010000147.1:0-6157 GCA_047633515.1 Paracoccaceae bacterium
GCGAACATCCGCCAGTCACGCCGGCTGGAGCGTGCCGGAGCACATGTGGTTTACGGCTTCATGACCCTGAAAACCCACGCTAAAATCTCGACCGTGGTGCGGCGCGAAGGCGAGGCATTGGTCACGTATACCCATTACGGAACGGGAAACTATCACCCGATCACGGCCCGGATTTACACAGACCTGAGCTTTTTTACCTGCGACCCCGCACTTGGGCGTGATGCGACGAAGGTGATGAATTACCTGTCGGGCTACGCGCAGCCCGACAGGCTGGAGAACCTGGCAATTTCGCCCATTTCGCTCAAATCGAAACTGCTCGAGATGATCGCCGCCGAAGCCGCACACGCACAGGCCGGCAAGCCAACCGAGATCTGGGCGAAAATGAATTCCCTGATCGATAGCGAGGTCATCGACGCACTTTATGCCGCCTCGCAGGCGGGTGTGAAGATCAGCCTTGTGATCCGGGGAATCTGCGGTTTGCGCCCGGGGCTTGCGGGGTTGTCGGAAAACATCCGCGTTAAATCTATCGTTGGCCGTTTTCTGGAGCATTCCCGCATCGTGTGTTTTGGCAATGGCTCCGGCCTGCCGTCGAAAAAGTCAAAGGTCTACATCTCTTCGGCGGACTGGATGGGGCGCAACCTGAACCGGCGTGTCGAGACTTTGGTGGAAATCACAAACGCGACCGTAAAGGCACAGATCGTTTCCCAAGTAATGGCTGCCAACCTTGCCGATGTGGCACAAAGCTGGGTTTTGTCGGGCGACGGGCAATCCGTGCGCAGCCCCGTGCCCGAAGGTGAGTCGGCGTTCAACTGTCACCGCTTTTTTATGGAAAATCCGTCCTTGTCAGGGCGCGGCAGCGCCGGTGCGGCCGACGTGCCTGACCTCACTCATTCCATGGATTGATGCGCAGCCCGGCCACACTGTGGTTTGGCCTCGAAATGCACCTGATGAGGGCACCGATCAAGTGACAGGCTTTAACACGCGAAGTCCTTTGTCCACGCGACGGGCTTTAACACGCGACGGGCTTGAACAATCGTGACTGCTTGCACAAAAGGGCTGCGACGTGTGTAAAGTGCTCACGCCGAGTGGACAAAGGACTTCGCAATGGATGGCACTGCTGAAACGCAGACCGAATGGGGTCCGTTCGGGCGCCCGCTTTTCAACGACCCCGCCGCGCGGGCGTTGGCGCGGGTTGGGGTGATCGACGTCGGGTCCAACTCTGTCAGGATGGTTGTTTTTGACGGCGCAGCACGCTCTCCGGCCTATTTTTTCAACGAAAAGGTAATGTGCGGGCTGGGCCGCGAGATGGGCGAGACAGGCCATCTGTACCCCGAAGGACGCAAGCGCGCCCTGTTGGCAATCAAGCGGTTTGTGAACCTTGCGCGCGGCATGAATATTCCGCCACTCACTGCCGTTGCAACAGCCGCAATCCGTTCGGCAAGCGACGGTCCCGATTTTTGCAGCGACGTCAAGCGCGAGACGGGTCTGGACCTTTATGTCATCGATGGCACCGAGGAGGCCCGCCTGTCGGCGCAAGGTGTTCTGTTGGGGTGGCCTCAGGCCAGCGGGCTTGTGTGCGACATCGGCGGCTCTTCGATGGAACTGGCAGAGCTGAAAGACGGCAAGGTTGGCGCAAGAGCCACATCGGCACTGGGCCCGCTGCGGCTCAAAACACTCAAAGGCGGCAAAGAAGGGCGACGCATCGAAATTGCCAGCGTTCTGGGGACGCTTCATGCTCAAATCCCCCACCAGAAGCGGCTTTTTCTTGTGGGCGGATCGTGGCGTGCCATTGCGCGCCTTGATATGGTCCGCCGGGGCTATGCCCTGACCGTGCTGCACGATTACCGTATGACCCCGAAATCCGTGCGCCGCACGCTGGACTGGTTGCACGAAAACGACCTCGAAGTATTGCGTGAAAAGGCACGGCTGTCGTCAAGCCGGATTGCACTGGTGCCGATCGCTGGGGAGGTTTTGCGCCGCCTGATGGCAGAGTTCAAGGTGACTGAAATCATAACATCGGCTTACGGGATCCGCGAGGGTATGCTGTTTGAGCAAATGCCTGACCGATTGCGACAACGTGACCCACTGATCGAGGCGTGCCGCTATGACGAAGCGACAAATGCCCGTATTCCCGGGTTCGGGCGCACCTTGTACGATTTCATCTCTCCCCTCTTCAAAGCCAGCCGAACGCCCAAACGCTTGATCAAGGCGGCGTGTTTGCTGCATGACGTAAGCTGGCGCGCCCATCCGGATTACCGGGCCGAAGTCTGTTTTGATAACGCGACGCGGGGTAACCTTGGCGGGATCGATCACCCCGGGAGAATTTTTCTCGGGCTCGCACTTTTGCACAGGTACCGGAATGCACGACCAGGCAACAGATTCGAACCGTTGCTGGACTTGCTGACAGACCGGCAGCGGCGCGAAGCCGAAGTTCTGGGAAAAGCCATGCGTTTCGGGGCCATGTTTTCGATGGCAGTGCCGGAGCATATGGGGAAACTGAAATTCCGTTCCAAGTTGAAAGAACTGGAATTGACGCTGCGACCAGAGGCAGCCGACCTCTACGGTGAAGTTGCCGCCGCACGGTTTGAATCGCTCGCCACATCCCTCGAAGCTGTCCGGATCGTCAGGTTTCCGAAGAAATAGACCCGCTCGGGCCGCCCTGAATTTATGTGACACCCTGTCAACGCCCGAAGGGCGCCACGCCCAACGGTGCAAACCGGCGGGAGAACCCCCTTGCCCCTGCAAGGTCCGCCCCCTAAAACCAGCTAAACACTGCAAATAGCGGAGCCCTCCAATGCTGGACCTTACTCACGACGCACCAAAGCCCAAGGTCATTGCCGGGGCAAAACATGACTGGGAGCTTGTAATCGGCCTGGAAATCCACGCCCAGATTGACAGCAAAGCGAAACTTTTTTCCGGCGCGTCGACAAAATTTGGCGCAGAGCCCAACTCGAATGTAGCTTTCGTGGATGCCGGGATGCCGGGCATGCTCCCGGTGATCAACGAAGAATGCGTCGCTCAAGCTGTACGGACAGGTCTGGGGCTCAAAGCCGCGATCAATTTATGGTCTGCTTTCGACCGGAAAAACTATTTTTATCCCGACCTGCCGCAGGGCTATCAGATCAGCCAGCTCTACCATCCCATCGTCGGCGAGGGAGAGGTGCTTGTCGAGCTTGCCAACGGCACCGCGCGGGTTGTGCGGATCGAGCGTATCCACCTTGAACAGGATGCCGGAAAATCCATCCATGACATGGATCCGACCATGTCTTTTGTCGATCTCAACCGCACGGGTGTCGCGCTGATGGAGATCGTCTCGCGGCCCGACATCCGCGGTCCAGAAGAAGCCGCCGCCTATGTTGCCAAGATACGACAGATCATGCGCTATCTGGGCACCTGCGAGGGAAATATGCAAAACGGCAACCTTCGCGCCGATGTGAATGTGTCTGTCTGTCGTCCGGGTCAGTACGAGAAGTATCAGGAAACACAAGATTTCTCGCATCTCGGCACCCGCTGCGAGATCAAGAACATGAATTCCATGCGCTTTATCCAGCAGGCCATCGAAGTGGAGGCCCGCCGCCAGATCGCAATCATCGAGGATGGTGGCAGCATCGTGCAGGAAACCCGTTTGTATGATCCGGACAAGGGCGAAACACGCTCAATGCGTTCAAAGGAAGAGGCCCATGATTACCGGTATTTTCCATGCCCCGATCTTTTGCCCCTCGAAATAGAGCAATCTTGGGTTGATACCCTTGCCGCCGCGCTCCCCGAACTGCCCGATGCCAAAAAAGCGCGGTTCATCGCCGATTTCGGTCTGACCGGCTATGACGCTTCCGTGCTCACGGCTGAAACAGAAGCCGCGACATATTTTGAAACGGTGGCGCGGGGTCGCGATGGGAAACTGGCAGCAAATTGGGTGATCAACGAATTGTTCGGCAGACTTAAACAAGACGATGCCGACATTACCGCAAGCCCGCTGTCTGCCGACCAGCTTGGTGGCATCCTTGATTTGATTTCCAGTGGTGATATCTCGGGAAAAATCGCTAAGGACCTGTTTGAAATTGTCTATACCGAGGGCGGTGAGCCCGCTGAAATCGTAGCTGCACGCAGCATGAAGCAGGTCACCGACACCGGTGCCATCGAAGCTGTGGTGGACCAAATTATTGCAGACAATCCCGCTCAGGTCGAAAAGGCCAAGGCAAACCCGAAACTTGCGGGCTGGTTTGTCGGTCAGGTGATGAAGGCCACCGGTGGCAAGGCAAACCCCAAGGCCGTCAACGAGATTGTGGCGAACAGGCTGGGCGATTAGGGCACAACAAACAGATCCCAGCGGCCTTGTTTCGCGTCAGGCATGATGGGCCTGCGTGCGTCGGGGCCCGACAGCCGATGAGGGAATTTCATGCAAGCGTTTGAATACAAAGTCGTCCCTGCCCCCGAAAAGGGCAAAAGCAGCAAAGGGATCAAGGGCGGCGCCGCGCGCTTTGCCCATGCCCTGGAGACGTTGATGAACACGCTTGCGCAAGAAGGCTGGCAATATGTGCGGGCTGATACGCTCCCCAGTCAGGAACGGGTTGGCTTGACGGGGAAAACAACGGTCTATCAAAACATGCTTGTTTTTCGCCGGAGCCTCGAGACTGCCGCGCCAGTATCTCGCAACATGGGCATGGCGGATATATCCGCTTCGAACGCTCCTTCGATCCTTGACCACACAGCCGTCCCTGCGCCTTTGCGAACCGAGCCTGTGCGAAACGAGCCCATGCGGAACGAGCCTGTACACCCGACCCGGCCCGTCATGGCAGCAACCTCCCCCGCACATGTGCGAGGGAGCATAGAATCGCTGCCTGCGGTCACGACAGACCCACAAGGTACAGACACGCCCGCCCCGCAGACCCCGCCCACGGATGTCTAGTCACAACACGACAACCGCAGTGCGACGCCAAAGCGCCGCACACACAGCCGTATCCTTCTAGCTTGCCACTTCGATGGCGAGTGCGTGGATTTTGTCGATCAAATCATTTCCAACGGCGGTGTGAATGGCCCGATGACGGGCAATGCGCGACAATCCGTCAAGCGATGGCGCGGTGATACGTATCCGAAAGTGGCTTTGTCCTTCTTCGGGGGCGCCTGCGTGGCCACGATGTTGTGCACTCTCGTCGACAACCTCTAGTTTGGTTGGCGACAATTGTTTCCGCAATTTTGCCTCAATCTGCTTTTCTACCAACATTTCTTTCACTTGCCCTTTCTCTCTGAGTGTCAAACCAGTAACCTCTTGGCTTCGAGTCGGAAAGTGATTGCGGGCAAAGAGGCACATTATGACTAAAGACGATCTGTTCGGTTTTGATATCCGTGCATCCAGTGACAAGAAGAAACGATCCCGCGGACGCCGCGGGATGTCGGGCGCTTCCGAGACGTCCAAAAGGGCGTGCGAGCACCCCGGCTGCACCGAACAGGGCCAGTATCGCGCGCCAAAGTCGCCCGATACGCTTGACGACTACTACTGGTTTTGTCGCGACCACGTGCGAGAATACAACCTGAAGTGGAATTTCTTCAACGGTTCCACCGAAGAAGAGATGGAGGCGCAGATTGACAAGGGTCGCGTTTGGGAACGGCCGACTAAGCCCTTTACCAAACAATCCGAAGAGGAACGTGCCTGGGCACGGCTCGGGGTTGATGATCCGCATCAGGTTCTGGGCGAGAATGCGACACGCAACCCCGGCAGATCCATCACCGGCACCCGCCGCCTGCCACCAACCGAACGGCGGGCTCTGGATATTCTGGAGGCCAAGGATCATTGGACAAAACCAGCGATCCGGAAACAATACAAAGCCCTGATCAAAACTCTGCATCCCGATATGAACGGCGGAGACCGCAGCGACGAAGACCGCTTGCAAGAAGTCGTCTGGGCCTGGGACCAGATCAAAGAAAGCCGCAGCTTTCGCGAATAGGGCCACAAGCCTATTGCCCGATGTCGCAATCTGCTCAAGACTGTGACCCCAAAAGGGAGAGCCGAAATGAACACCTATGACCTGAGCGGACGCTGCGCAGTTGTGACGGGCGGTGCACAAGGCATCGGAGCGGCGATTGTTGCCCGCCTGCTGTCTTCGGGGGCAATGGTAGCAAGCTGGGACCTGCAAGGCACTGCTCCTGACGGGGCCACATC
>JBLIFE010000148.1:0-6125 GCA_047633515.1 Paracoccaceae bacterium
GGCGGCGTCATAGGCCTTGCGCATTACTGTCGGCAAATTTGTCGCCTCAAACACTGTGCCATCCACAAAAACCCCGTTCCGAGGCGACGCCTCCAACGGAAGAATGGCCACGAACACCCGCAACCGCAAATGAAAGTGCGTGAATGTATGACGGACTTCTGTGGGGGTTTCACGCCACGTCGCATCCAGCGGCGGCATGGCTTCGGGGCTGTTTTCGGCCCAGTGGGTGGTCGGCCATCCAAGCATGCCGCCCAACAACCCCTTCTCGGGGCGCGTTTCCAATAGCCATGCACCATCGGCACGACGCCCCACATAGATCGCACCCAGCCGCACCGGCTTGGGTGTCTTGGGAACCTTACGCGGCAATTGAGCCGCATCTCCGGCACGCCGCGCGACACACGGTGTCCGCCACGGGCAAAGCCCACAGGCCGGATTGCGCGGTGTGCAAACCGTAGCCCCCAGATCCATCACCGCCTGCGCATAGTCCCCGGGCCGCCTTATCGGAGTAAGCCCCGCCGCAAGCCCGGTCAGTTCGGGCTTGGAAATCGGCAGGGGGGTCTGCACACCGTGCAATCGTGCCATGACCCGCTCGACATTGCCGTCCACCACTGTTTCGGGCAGGTCAAACGCAATCGCCCCCACCGCCGCCGCCGTGTAAGGGCCGATGCCGGGAAGTTTTAACAGCGCCGCATTACTGCGGGGGAATTCGCCGTCGAGATCATGGGCGACGACCCGCGCACATTTCAGCAGGTTGCGGGCGCGGGCGTAATACCCAAGACCCGCCCACGCCGCCATTACATCAGCATCCTGCGCCGCCGCCAGCGCCCGCACATCGGGCCACAGCGTTGTGAATTTTGCGAAATAGCTCCGCACGGCGGCAACGGTTGTCTGCTGCAACATCACTTCGCTCAACCAGATACGATAGGGGTCGGGGCACACGCCCGCCCGACGTGCCTGCGGCGCCACACGCCAAGGCATCTCGCGCGCGTTTGCATCATACCATTCCAGAAGCGCGTCACTCATCCGCTGTGGTGTGTCGATAGTTTCACGCAATGTTTATACCCTTTTGTGTGCAATAGTCTGGCACACAGCCGCACAAGCTTTACAATAGAACGCACAACGACAAGGAACACCATGGCCGCCCCAAAAACTCCTCCTTCTGCCCAAGGCCGCCGCAAACGCGGTTTCGAGCGTGCGTCAGGGTTGCTTCAGGGGAAAATCCGGTCGGCCAGTGAAAAGCGCGGCTTTGCCGTGACACGCCTGCTGACCCACTGGGCCGAGATTGTCGGCACCGATATCGCCGCCGCCGCCCGCCCCGTCGATGTCAGCTATAAAAGACAGGGGTTCGGTGCGACGCTCACGGTTCTGGTGTCAGGCGCCTCGGCCCCGATGATCCAAATGCAGGAGGCAAAGCTGCGCGAAAAGGTAAATGCCTGTTACGGATACAACGCCATTGCCCGCATCCGCTTCACCCAGACCGCCGCGGTCGGGTTCTCCGAGGGGAAAGCGTCTTTTTCCACCGCCCCCGCCCCTAAAAACCCCGCGCCCACGGCACAGCATCTTGATCGTGCCACGGCCCTGACCCGGAACATTCAGAGCAACGATTTGCGAGATGCGCTTGAAGCGCTGGCCGCAAACGTACTGTCCAGATCACGTTCCCCGAAACACTGAAAATCCAGATCAATGAATAAAGGTTCCCTTATGTCCCGTATCGCTCTGTTCTCTTTTGCCGCAGCTGCCTTGACCGCGGCAGGTGTGTTTTTCCTGTCGCCATCAACACAGGCGCCCGGCGGCGTGAGCCTGTCGGCCGCACAGGCCCAATCCACCACGGCCGCACAGATCGACACATCAGGCATCATCGAGATGGCCCTCGGGGCCGAAGACGCACCGATCACCGTGATCGAATACGCGTCGTTCACCTGCCCCCATTGCGCGAGTTTCCACAAGAATGTCTTTGGCGACCTGAAGGCAAATTATATCGACACCGGCAAAATCCGGTTTATCCACCGCGAAGTCTATTTTGACCGCTACGGTCTGTGGGCGGGAATGGTTGCGCGTTGCGGCGGGCCAGTGCGGTACTTCGGGATTACCGATATGGTCTACGACCAGCAAAAAGAATGGACCAACGGGGCCGATGCCACCGCCATTGCCGGCAATCTGCGCCGGATCGGACGGAAAGCCGGGCTTGATGACACAGCACTCGAGGCCTGCCTGATGGACGCAGACAAGGCGCAAGCCCTTTTTGCCCTGTATCAAACCAATGCCGAAGCCGACGCGATCACTTCGACCCCGTCGTTTGTGATTGACGGCGAAAAATTCGATAACATGAGCTATACGGAGTTTGCGACATTGTTGGATGAAAAGCTGGGCGAGTAAGGTCCCACCGGTTTTAATGGCCGGTTGCGTAAACGGGATCGGGCAAAACCGCCTAAGGCTAAACCGCAACGGGGGGCTCCCGCCGGTTCACAGGCATCAAAGATGCCCCTCACCTGTTGGGCATGGCAGGCGTGCTACCGCACGCCTGTGCCGTCGGCGGCCTTTTGTCAGCGCACGCTCTATCACGTACGGGATCGTGTCGGCTTGCCCAACCACCTATAATGACCTAGCTCAGTAAGAGCGACAAAACGGAGGCTTGCCATGACCGACACTTTACAAGTTCTGACGGAACGGTTGTTGTCAGCCGCCACCCGCGCGGGTGCGGATGCAGCAGATGCCATCGTGGCGCGCGGTACATCCGTTTCTATCGACGTCAGAGCAGGCGCATTGGAACAAGCCGAGCGCGCGGAGGGCATCGACCTTGGCCTGCGGGTGATGATTGGACAGCGACAGGCCTGTGTTTCGGTCTCGGATGCAAGTGCCGACACCATGCAGGAGATGGCCGAACGCGCCGTTGCAATGGCCCGCGAGGCCCCCGAGGACGACAGCATCCTGCAAGCGGCGTCCGACCAGATCGCAACGCAGTGGGACATAGCCGCGCTGGAGCTTTGTGATCCGGCGGCCGAGCCTTCGGCAGCCGAGCTTGAAACCGCCGCCCGCGAGGCCGAAGCCGCCGCGTTGTCACACGAAGGGATCTCGAAGGTCGAAAGCGCCTCGTCGAGTTACAGCGCCACTGACATCCACCTTGCCACATCAAACGGCTTTTCAGGAGGCTATTCGCGGACCAGCAATGCCCTTTTTGCAGTTGCGATCACAGGGTCAGGCACCGGAATGGAGCGTGATTATTACGGCGAGGGCCGCATTTTCAGGGCTGATCTGCCCAGCCCCCAAACCGTGGGTCGGATAGCGGCAGAACGCACCTTGGCGCGCGCCGGTGCCAGACGCCCCAAAACCGGCAACTTTCCAGTGCTTTATGACGAACGCGTGTCCTCGAGCCTCATCGGGCATATCCTGGGGGCGATCAACGGGGCCTCGATTGTGCGCGGATCAAGCTGGCTGCGCGATGCACTGGGCGAAGACATCCTGCCCGCCGCTTTGTCCATTACCGAGAACCCGCATCGCCCCCGCGTATCCGGCTCAAGGTTTTTTGACGGCGAGGGTCTGGCAACCCACCCGCGCGACCTGATTGCCAACGGAGTATTGACCGGCTGGGTGCTGGACCTGGCGACAGCACACAAACTCGGGATGCAAAGCACTGCAAATGCGGGGCGCGGCGTCTCGTCTCCACCCTCGCCGATGACCACGAACGTGGCGCTGACCCAAGGCACCAAATCCCGCGAAGAATTACTGTCAGATATGGGCACAGGCCTGTTGGTGACCTCTATGATCGGCTCGACTATTAGCCCGACCACAGGCGACTACTCGCGCGGGGCCTCGGGGTTCTGGGTCGAGAACGGGCAACTTGCCTATGCTGTCAACGAATGCACGATTGCGGGAAACCTGCGCACAATGCTGAAAACGATTATCCCTGCAAACGACGCGCGCCCGCATCTGTCAACCGTGGTCCCATCGCTTCTGGTCGAAGGCATGACACTTGCCGGTGAATGACGACCTCGCGCTATTGATCGATGCTGCACAGGCCGCAGCGCGTATTGCCACACCGTTCTGGAAATCCGATCATCAGGTCTGGCAAAAGGCCGACGACGCAGGCCCCGTGACCGAGGCCGACCTTGCCGTGGATGCAATGCTGCGCGAAACATTGATGGCCGCACGCCCCGATTACGGATGGCTGTCGGAAGAAACCCAAGACACCCCCGAACGATTGGGCCGGTCCCGTGTTTTCGTGGTCGACCCGATTGACGGAACCCGTGCCTTTACCGCCGGAGAACACAATTGGGCACATTCTCTCGCAATCGTCGAGAACGGCACACCGATCGCGGGGGTCGTTCTGCTGCCGATACGCGAAAAACTTTACACTGCTGCCCGGGATCAGGGGGCGTTTTTGAACGGGCAACCGATTCGCGCCAGCACGCGACAACAGCTTGAGGGGGCCGATGTTCTGGCTGCGCGCGTTACGTTCGAGCCACAGCACTGGGCCGATGCCCCGCCACAGGTCACCCGGCATATCCGCTCATCCCTTGCGTATCGGCTAAGCCTTGTGGCCGAGGGACGCTTTGACGCGATGCTCACCCTGCGCGACAGTTGGGAGTGGGATATTGCCGCCGGCTGCCTGCTGGCCACCGAAGCGGGGGCGACGGTATCAGACCGGTTTGGTGCGACACTGCGCTTTAACAGCCCCAAAGCCTTGACCAAGGGCACCCTGTGTGCAGCCCCCGGCGTACATGCCGAGACGCTGTTGCGGCTGATACAAACTGCGTGAGAAACGATGTCAGGCTTCGTGACACTTGACCCGGTAGCCCACTGAATAGACACTCCTCAACAGTGCCTGTATTCCCCCGACCGGAATAATCCAACAGTCACAACACAGCCCTTGACCCAAACACGCGTGTATCGCTTTGTTCAGAAGTATTTTTCAAAGACTGCGAAACGACGGTCAACCAAAGCGGCTTGCGTTTCTGGGTGCGATGCCTGCCGAAAGGCCCACGGGCGCCGTGATCTGGGTCCATGCCCCAAAGAACGCAAGTACCGCCCAGATCGCAGCGCTAAAGGATCTGCGCGCCGAACTTGCAAACGCTTCATCGGACATCGTCGATCAGGTAACGCTCCTGTTGACAGGTCTGGAGCGGCCCGCCGCAAGCAACACGCCAGTGCCCGATGTATTCCCCGGCGACACGTCTGATGGCCCGACAGCCGCGAACATCACTTGCATCATTCACACAGCCCCGCCGCGAAGCCTTCGTGAGGCAAAACGCTTTGTGGCGCATTGGGCCCCCGATTTCGCACTCTGGATCGGGCACGCAGATCCGATACCGGCGCGATTTTGTGCCGATCTGGGCATTCCCAACGCACTTGTCGATCTGGATGCCTCTGCGCTAAAAGAACGCGCCACGCGGACCATCCTAAGCAGTTTTGACCACGTTTTCACCAATGACATACCAGAATTAGCAAGCACCCGCGCCATAGGGCCGGCTCACGTACACCGGGGTGGGCCTCTTGCGCCCGACCCTGTACTGCCCAAATGCAATGAAGGCGAAGCCGAGTATCTGGCCGGCCACCTTCAGGGCCGCCCGCTCTGGCTGGCGGCCTGCCCGTCGGACAGTGAAATCGCAGATGTCATCGCAGCCCATGCCGCCGCGTGCCAGCAGGTACACCGGTTGTTGCTGATCCTCGTTCTTCAAAATGAACAGATTGCACCACAGCTTGAGATTTTGCGCCACGGAAACTGGCAGTTGCGCCAGCGCGATATCGAAGGTGACCCCGATCCGACCTGCCAGATACTTGTCGTCGACGGCATTGATGAACTTGGCCTGTGGTACCGGCTGGCACCGCTTACCTTTCTGGGAGGAGGGCTGTCAGACAAGGGGCTTGCGCTTGATCCGATGGCACCCGCGGCTATGGGCACAGCCTTGATCACCGGGCCAAATGGCGGAGCATGGCAAAGTCAGCTGACCGCCCTTTTGCACAACGGTGCCGCACGCTATGTTTCACGTGGA
Organism: Paracoccaceae bacterium; assembly: GCA_047633515.1. Classification (GTDB taxonomy): domain Bacteria; phylum Pseudomonadota; class Alphaproteobacteria; order Rhodobacterales; family Rhodobacteraceae; genus JBLHUT01. The sequence goes on from JBLIFE010000148.1 coordinate 5,991, forward strand.
TCACAGCTTACCGGCGCGGTCACAGACCTGCTTGGTCCGGACCAGGCCGCATTGCTTGCACGCAATGGCTGGGATATCGCAACCCAAGGAGCACTTTTGCAGAATGAACTGATCGCCCTGATCCTATTAGCCTTG
>JBLIFE010000149.1:0-6109 GCA_047633515.1 Paracoccaceae bacterium
TCGTCGGGCCGACCTCAAAGAGATAACAAGTGTGTGGAGAGATTCCAGTGCCTCTGCGCAAGGGGCGTGCCATCAATTCCACAATTGAAAAAGGGCCCTAACAAGGACCCTCTTTCTATTTGTTTTTTTTACTCCCTGCCGGACGGGCCGACTTATGGATTTAACGCTAGGCCACGCGAAAACCCTCGTCAACCAAAAAACTGGTGGTTGGCAACATTTTGATCTTTCGATGAAAATTTCCGCAATTGCAGTAATCTGCAAGCCTGCCTGCGCCCTTAGGCGGGGCGCATACCGGGCGGCGTTGGTGTGGGGGCCCGACCAAAAAATGCCGCGCCCGTTGACGCGGCAAGTCTGACAGGGAGGAAGTTGTCGCAGACACCGGCACCACTACCGGTCTCGGCGCATCTTGATACTGACACAAACAAGTTAACACAGTATAGTTGAGAGGGCGGGATGCAAAGCTTTGCAACTGCGGGATTTTGTCACCGGCGAGGGTCGGCTTGAGGAGCACAAATGGACCGGATTTTTGTGGGAGGGGGCGGCGAAGGCTATGTCGAGCCCCAGACGCTGCTGATGAAGTATGCCAACCGGCACGGCTTGATCGCGGGAGCGACGGGAACGGGCAAGACGGTAACGCTTCAAATTCTTGCAGAAAGCTTTTCGGCGGCAGGGGTTCCGGTCTTTTTGTCGGACGTAAAGGGTGATTTGAGCGGGCTGGCCGAGGCGGGATCTCAGACGCAAAAGTTGCACAGGGCGTTTGATGAACGGGCGCGGAAGATCGGGTTTCATGATTACGTCTACGACGCGTTTCCGGTGACGTTCTGGGATGTGTTCGGCAAACAGGGCCATCCGGTGCGCACCACTGTGGCGGATATGGGGCCGCTTCTTCTTTCGCGGTTGCTGGAGCTGAGTGAGGCACAGGAAGGCGTTTTGAATGTCGCGTTCCGTGTGGCGGACGAACAAGGCCTGCCGGTGCTGGATCTCAAGGACCTGCAGGCATTGCTGGTCTGGGTCGGGCAAAACCGCAAGGCTCTCGGGTTGCGCTATGGTAATGTGTCTCCGGCGTCGATCGGGGCGATCCAGCGGCGGCTTCTGGTGCTTGAAAATCAGGGAGCCGCAGAGTTTTTTGGCGAACCTGCGCTTGCGCTTGAGGATCTGTTTCTGAAAGACGCACAGGGAAGGGGGCGCATCAATATCCTTGCGGCAGACAAATTGATGGGCGCACCAAGGCTTTATGCGACCTTCTTGTTGTGGCTTTTGAGCGAGTTGTTCGAAACCCTGCCAGAGGTCGGTGACCCCGACAAGCCGATCCTCGTGTTCTTTTTCGACGAGGCGCATCTGTTGTTCGATGACGCCCCCAAGGCGTTGGTGGACAAGGTCGAACAGGTTGCGCGGCTCATCCGGTCAAAAGGGGTGGGGGTGTATTTTGTGACGCAAAATCCGACCGATGTGCCAGAGGATATTCTGGGGCAGCTGGGCAACCGGGTGCAGCATGCGTTGCGCGCGTTCACGGCACGAGACAGGCGCGCCTTGAAGGAGGCGGCGCAAACGTATCGCGACAATCCGCGGCTGGAGACAGAGCAGGCCATCCGCGAGGTCGGTGTGGGCGAGGCGGTGACATCCTTTTTGATCAAAAAGGGGGTGCCGGGGGTGGTGGAGCGTACGTTGATCCGCCCGCCCGCCTCGCGATTGGGGCCGATCACGCCTGAGGTGCGCGCGCAGATGATCGCAGCCTCGCCACTGGCGGGGAAATACGAGGCGACGCTTGACCGCGACAGTGCCTTCGAGATGCTTCAAAGACGGGCCGAGATGGCCGCGCAAGAGGCGCAGCAGGCACAAGAGAGCGCAGACGACCTGCCGGTAACCGAGCGTGCGTATTCGGCTGGGCGGCGTTATACTGGCGCGCGGGTCAGCCGTTCAACCGCGCAGCCGGCATCCCGGTCCGGGCGGTCTGACAGTATCGGGGCGACGTTTGCCAAATCGTTTGCCCGCCAGTTGGGGACCCGGTCGGGGCGGGCGGTTGTACGCGGGATATTGGGTAGTCTGTTTCGGGGGCGTTAGGCTCCCGCCCGCATCTGCGGTTGGGCGTGGGGATGTCTTGGCTGCTCCTGCCACAAGGGCAGAAGCGGCCAAGACCGAAGGTGCGCTCCCCTTTTCGGGGAGCGGGCGCTTTTTGCCGGCCACAGGGGTTGGTGGTTGGGGTTGGTTGGGTACCGACAGCTTCTAGGAAGACGGGAGCACGCCAATTTCGTTCAGGACTTTTTCAAGGGCGCTTTGGTGCGGATCGTTTACCTTAAACTGAGACTGAGACTGAGACTGAGCCACAACAAGATCGAACCGTTTGCGCAAGGCGTCTTTTTCAGGGCCTCGGCAATCGTTCCACGGGCGGCCTTGCAGGCCCATTTCAATCACGTAGTAGGCGATGAAATGGGGGCGTGATCCGGCGGCAAGCAGGCGGCGATAGGTTTCGTCGGTGCCAAGATCCCGTAACGCATCAGCAGTATGAATGCCGGCGCGTGCGCATTCGCGCTGCATCGCGGGACCGAGGTTGCGGATTGTAGAGACCTGGTTGCTCATAAAGGCAATATACCCGTTATCGGGGGCGACTCAATCACCGGATCAGTAGGCAATACGCGCGCGCTTGTGTACAAATAGATCAAGGTTGGTGCGTGCAGCGTGATGATTGGTGTTGTTCACACGAATGGCGGTTTGGCGGTGATGTCTGTCGGCGCATGGAAATCGTCGATGGCAACCACATTCCCCCCCCTCCAGCAGGGCGGATATTCACGATCGGTTTCCTATCGGCTGTGCGGTCTGGTTAGATTGCCTTATGCAGTTTGGCCGTGTCCACCTGAAAGGGCGGATTAGCGGGGATTTTGCGGCGGGCGAAATCCAATCTCAGGCTGCAGGCGATCTTGAGGGGGGGGCAGTCGTGACCACATACCCGCCCGAGACAATCAGCCTGTTTAATGTAACCGCGAAGGGGCAAGGATTGCGACATCAGTCAACATCTGTTTTTCCCACAGACACAGACACAGACACAGACACAGACACAGACACGGCTGCGTAGCCGCGCCTGCTTTAGTTGGTGATCAACGGGTCGGTTTTTCGGGAAGTTCTGCCATGATCTGCGCCTGATTCATGCGGCCATGTGACTGTTTCTTTAACGACGTGTTTTCAAGGCTCTGATGCGGGTCCCGATAACAGATATTGTTTGGGGGATTGTCATAAATCCGCCCGGCACGCGAGTGGCGTACCGGGCGGAGGGCGGCGTTATCCGGCGATCAAAACCGATAGGTTTCGGACGTGCCGGATTCTGATATTTGCGACGACATTGGGGGAGGACCATGTCGTCGCTTGATCTTTCGAGCCTGATCTTGAGGCGCGAGGATCAATCCCTAATCTTTGTAGGCAGCTTCCAGTGCCAGCGACCGGATGTGCGACGGATGAATGCCGAGATCCGCAAGGTCACGCCCGCTCATTTCAGACAATTCCCGGTATGTTTGACGATAGGCACGGTATTGTACCAACCGCTTGCGCGCGGTCTCGGACAGCAGTCTGATACGTGCAACAAAGCCGATGTGACCGGAAAAGACGTTGGAAACAAATGTCATTGTGGAGCCTTTCAATTAACTTACCCGAAGCATTCTGTTGCTTCCGATGAGTGATAAATAGGCTGATGCTGCGGCTGCACAATCCCGCACATCGTCAATGCCGCTATGCAGCATTTGCATAAGCCACTCTGACCTTTTTCGCGTTATGGTGTTGACGCAGGCATCCGACGCCAAAACTTGTGCACGGGGTCGTCGTTAGCGGCCCGTGGCGTTGCGCCAGTCTGCCCAGTCCTCTGGCGTGTCCAGATCGGTGACCGCATGCAGGTCGGGCAGGGATACGAAATGCACGTCTTCGGCGATGGCTGTCAGAACGGGTTGTGCGCCTTGGTCTCCACGCAGTTGGTTGAACGCCTCAAAGAGGCTTTGTGCGAACAAGATCGGGTGGCCGGCACGCCCGTTCGCCCCTGTTGCGCGCCACGCAAGCGCATCGGGGCTGTGCAATCGTGCGTCCATCACAGCGGCCATATCGGCGGATGTCAATTCTGGCAGGTCCGCCAGAACGACCAGAACATGGGTGCTGCCCGCGGGCACTGCGCGGATCCCTGCGCGCAGGCTAAAGCTCATGCCCTTTGCTGCATCGGCAACGGGCAGGCGCATCACCTGACAGTCGTCCAACAAGGCATGGCGCGGATGCGGCTCGGGTGGCAGGGCGACGATCACCTTGGCAGACACCTGCAATGCCGCGCGCACCTGCCGCAACAGCAACGGCACTCCGTCGATGGGTTCAAGCAACTTGTCCCGCCCGCGCATTCGCGACGAGGCACCGGCAGCAAGGATCAGGACCGGTATTGCTATTGCTCCCCACAAGTCACCGCCACCGCCATCGTCTCCGCTTGTGGCCATGCGGCTAGCCCCGCATCCTTGCGCCGTCGACATCGAACAACGGCTCTGTGAGCAGGCGGGCGCGACGCCTGTCGCCCAGGATCTCGATCTCTGCCTCAAAACCCGTAGTGGCGAGGGCGAGCGGCACAAACCCCAGTGCGACCGATTTTCCGGCATAATGTGAAAAGCCGCCAGAAGTGCAAAACCCCTGAACGGTGCCGTCGATCCAGATCGGCTCATAGGCCACGACATCGGCATCCAGCGCGTCGACCTCGAAGGCGACAATTTTGCGCGCGACCTTGCCGCCACGCTCCGCTTCTGCGGCATTGCGGCCAATGAAATCGACGTTCTTTTTGAAGTTGATAAACCGCTCCAGCCCCGTTTCGGCTGCGGTGTAGTCGGGCGAGAATTCGTGCATCCACGAGCCAAAGAATTTATCAAGCCGCAAGCTCATCATCGCACGCATGCCAAACGGGCGCAGGCCCAGATCTGCTCCTGCCTGTGACAAAGCATGCCATAAATGGCGGCTGCTCATGGCGTCGGTGTAGATTTCATATCCCAGATCACCGGTGTAGCTGACCCGCTGGACATGACAGCGCGCCATTCCGATGGTCATGTGCCGCAGGTCCATGAACCCGAAGCCCGCATCGCTCACGTCGTCAAGGGTCACCCGTGACAGCAATTCGCGGGCTCTCGGGCCGGCAATCTGGAAGCCGGTCAGGGTGTCGCTGATATTGGCGATCTGCACATCGCCCTCAAGATGTTGCCGGAACCAGCGCAGATGGGCCTCTTGGGCGCCGTAGCTTGCGGTAAGCTGAAACTGTCCCTCCGACAGGCACGAGACGGTGAAATCGCCCAGCAACCGCCCCGAGGGCGCAAGCATCGGGGTCAGGCTTAACCGGCCTGCTTTCGGGATGCGTCCGGCCATAATTCTGTTGAGCCACGCGCGGGCATTGGCGCCTGTGACGCTGAATTTACCAAAGTTATGCACCTCGTTGATGCCGACCCCGCCCCGCACGGCCATCACCTCTTGCCGGGTCGCTTCGAAGGCGTTGGAGCGGCGGAACGAGGGCGTCTCGTAGCGTGGCTCGTCGGGCAGGGCGAAATAGTTAGGCACCTCCAACCCGAATTGCTGGCCAAAGACCGCCCCCATGCCTTTCCAGATGTCGTACATCGGTGTGGTCCGGAAGGGGCGCGCGGCGGGCAACTCCTCGTTCGGGTAGCTGATCGAAAAGCGGTTCTGGTAATTCTCGATCACCTTTGGGCGGGTGTAGCCCGGCGTGGTCCAGCGACCGAAGCGCCCCACATCCATCGCGAAAATGTCGCGCTCCGGCTCTCCTTCGATCATCCATTGTGCAAGACTCAGGCCGACGCCACCGCCCTGACTGAAGCCCGCCATCACGGCACAGGCCGACCAGTAATTGCGCAAGCCCGGCACCGGCCCGACCAGCGGGTTGCCATCAGGGGCAAAGGTGAACGGCCCGTTGATCACGGATTTCACGCCGGCACGTTCCAGAACAGGAAAGCGCCGATAGGCAAATTCGACAGAGTCCGCCACCTTGTCGAGCTTGTCGTTGAGCAGCTCGTGGCCGAAATCCCAAGGCGTGCCGTTCACGGCCCACGGCTCGCAGGGCTGTTCGTAAAAGCCGATGCACAATCCGCGCCCCTCTTGC
>JBLIFE010000150.1:0-6095 GCA_047633515.1 Paracoccaceae bacterium
GCCGCGCGCGCCCAGTTCGAGGCCACGAAGGCGCAGATCATGGCGGGGGGCTATGCCGTCATCAGCGGCCCGATGAACGACAACAAAGGGAATGTCATCGCCTCTGCCGGGCAATCCTTTGAGGAGACGGATGTGGCACTCGAGAGCATGAACTATCTTGTGGACGGCGTCATCGGTTCCACATCCTGAACCCGCGTCGGGGGCGCTGACATGACTGGTGCTTCTGCGTCCTCTGGCCCGTCGCGGACTTTGTTCTCGCAGGGGGGGGGCGGCCTTGCGTCGGTCGCCCGTAAATCCGAAGGTATCGTGATCCCTGTTGCGGCGCTGTTTGTGGGGTTTGCCAGTTTTTCGCTGTTCCTTCTGGTACTGGGCAAGTCGCCGGTCGATTTCTTTGCGCTTGTCTACAAGGCTGAATTCGGGTCGTCTTTTTCGTGGCAAAATACGCTGTCGCGCGCGGCGCCTTTGCTTTTTGCTGCGTTGTGCGTGGCGCTTCCGGTGCGGTTGGGGTTGGTTGTGATCGGTGGCGAGGGCGCGATCGTGATGGGCGGTGTGGCCTCGGGGGCGTTGGCGGGTCTTTTGATTGGGGTGCCGGGGTGGTTCAGGATCACGCTGATGGCTTTGGCAGGTGCCGTGGCCGGCGGGGTCTGGATAGGGGCTATCGGGGCCTTGCGGCACTACCGGGGGGGCAATGAAACCTTTGCCAGCCTGCTGATGGCCTATATCGCCATTGCCTTGATGAACCATCTGGTCGAGGGGCCGTTGCGTGATCCTGCGAGCATGAACAAACCCTCGACTGCTCCTTTGACCGATGCGTTGCGCATCGCGGATGTGCCGGGGTTCGATGTGCATTGGGGGCTGCCGGTCGGCATGATCTGCTGTGTGCTTGCGTGGATATTGATGGATCGCACGTCGTGGGGTTTTGCCGCGCGGATCGCGGGTGGAAACGTGCGCGCAGACAGGTGCAGGGCCTGCCGGTCGGGCAGTTGATTATCGCATTCACCGCTCTGGGCGGGGCCTTTGCCGGTTTGGCGGGCATGTTCGAGGTCGCCGCCGTGCACGGCACGGCCAACGGCAGTCTTGCGGCGGGATACGGTTATACCGGCATTCTGATCGCGTTTCTGGCGCGATGGCGGGCTATGCTATTACGTTCGAGACAGGCTCGGCGTGGTCGGGGGTTCTGGCGGCGGCCGTAGCAGGGGCCTTTTTCGGCTTGATCCACGGTGTGATCTGTTCGTCGCCGCGGGTCAACGACATAGCCATCGGCATTGCAATGATGCTGTTGGGGATGGGGCTCGCGTATTTCTTCGGCAAACCCTACATCCAGCCGGTTGCCCCCGATTTGACGTCAATCGGATTTGGCTGGTGGTCCGGCCTGCCCCAGGTGCGTGCCGCTCTCGAGGTCAATGTCCTGTTTCTGATCGGGATCACTGCGGCGCTTGTGCTGGCGTGGATGTTTCGGGCCACGCGCATCGGGTTGGTGGTGCGGGTGGTCGGTGACAGCACGGATGCGGCGCGCGCCATGGGCCTGAACCCGAATTTGATCCGCACGCTGGCGACGATGGCGGGCGGTGCGTTTGCCGGCGTCGGAGGCGCCTATCTGTCGCTCTTTTATACCGGAAGCTGGAACAGAGGAATTTCATCGGGTCAGGGTCAGGGTCTGATGGCGGTTGCTCTGGTGATCTTTGCCCGCTGGAACCCGATTGCGTGTTTCTGGGCGGCGATCCTGTTCGGGGCGGCTGGCGCGCTTGGTCCGGCGTTGCAATCGGTGGGCATCTTGCAGGGATATTATTTGTTTTATGCCGCCCCCTACGTGCTGACACTTGGCGTGCTGATCGCGACGTCCTCGCCGACGCAGGCAATGACCGGTGCGCCGGGTGAGCTATCAATTACAAAATAAAAGAAGTGAGGCCATGAACGGTCTGTGTGGATTGAACAAATCCGACAACGGTGTGGTGATCGGTCTGGTGCAGCTCAAGCTGCCTTTGGTTGTGACCCCTGATGATCTTGCGGCGCAAACGGTGCGGATCGTCGAGATGGTCGCCAAGGCACGGCGCAACATGGGCACGACGGATCTTGTGGTGTTTCCCGAATATGCGCTGCACGGGCTGTCGATGGATATCAACCCCGCGATCATGTGTTCGATGGACGGTCCCGAGGTCGTGGCCTTCAAGCAAGCGTGCATCGACAATTGCATCTGGGGCTGCTTCTCGATCATGCAGGCAAACCCGGACGGGATGCCTTGGAACACCGGATTGATCATCGACGATCAGGGCGAAGTAAAGCTCTACTACCGCAAGATGCACCCGTGGGTGCCGGTCGAGCCGTGGGAGCCGGGCGAAGGCGGGATTCCGGTGATCGACGGGCCTAACGGATGCAAACTGAGCCTAATTATCTGCCACGACGGAATGTTCCCCGAAATGGCCCGCGAGGCGGCTTATAAAGGGGCCGAGATCATGCTGCGCACCGCCGGCTACACTGCGCCGATCCGCGACAGCCGGTCCTTTACCAACCAGTCAAACGCCTTTTGCAACCTGATGGTTACGGCCAATGTGTGCATGTGCGGCAGCGACGGCACCTTTGACAGCATGGGCGAGGGGATGATCTGTAACTTCGATGGCAGCATCATCGCGCATGGCACATTCGGCCGCGTGGACGAAATTATCACCGCCGGGGTGCGCCCCGATCTGGTGCGCGAGGCGCGTATAAACTGGGGGGCGAAAACAATATCTACCGGTTCGGTCATCGCGGTTATGTGGCCGTCAAAGGCGGCGCGCAGGATTGCCCCTATACCTATATGACCGACCTTGCTGCTGGCCGGTACCGCCTGCCGTGGGAGGACGATGTCAAGGTCATAGACGGCACTTGCTGCGGGTTCGATGCTCCCACACGGGCCTTTGGTGGCCCCGCACGGGAAACGGCGGAATGAGCGGCCCCGCCTTGACGGTCACGATTGATGCCGATCCCTACAACTGGCCCTATAACGGCGATTTGCGCCCCGAAAATACGGCGCTTGTCATCATCGACATGCAGACTGATTTTTGCGGTGTGGGGGGGTATGTCGACAAGATGGGGTATGATTTATCCATGACCCGCGCGCCGATTGAACCGATCAAATCGGTGCTCGCGGCGATGCGCGCCAACGGGTACCACGTCATTCATACCCGCGAAGGGCACCGGCCCGATTTGTCGGATTTACCTTCGAACAAACGCTGGCGCTCGCGTTGGATAGGGGCGGGGATGCGGGCCCGTGCGGGCCGATCCTTGTGCGCGGCGAGCCGGGCTGGGATATCATCGACGAGTTGTACCCCGAGGCCGGAGAGATCATCATCGACAAACCGGGAAAGGGGTCGTTCTGTGCTACCGATCTTGAACTGATCCTGCGCACGCGGGGCATCGAGAACCTTGTGCTGACGGGGATCACAACGGATGTCTGCGTGTCGACCACGATGCGCGAGGCCAACGACCGCGGGTTTGAGTGTGTCATGCTGGAGGATTGCTGCGGCGCGACCGATCGGGGCAATCACAACGCAGCCCTCAACATGGTTAAGATGCAAGGCGGCGTGTTTGGCGCGGTCAGCAACAGCGTCACGTTTGTGGATCAACTGCCGTGAGCCTGAAACCGGCCCTGAGCGCGGGCGCAATCAGCGTGGAAACGATCGGAATGACGATGAGGTTCGAAGGCTTTACCGCGCTCGATGACGTGTCGATAGCGATTGCCCGAGGCAGTTTTCATGCGCTTTTGGGTGAGAACGGGGCCGGTAAATCCACTTTGGTGAAATGTATGATGGGCTTTTATCAGGCAACCGCCGGAGAGATGCTGGTGGCGGGGCGCGAGGCGATTGTCCCCGAGCCCAAGGCCGCCCCATGCGCTGGGCCTCGGGATGGTTTATCAGCACTTCACTCTGGTGCCGTCTTTGACGGTGGCCGAAAACCTTGTGATCAGCCGCGATGATGCCCCGCGTATCATCGACTGGCGCAAGGAGCGTGCCGATCTTGAGGCATTTATGGCGCGGATGCCTTTCAAGGTCCTGCTGGAGCAGCCGGTGCGTGCGTTGTCCGGTGGTGAGAAGCAAAAGCTGGAGATCCTCAAGCAACTCTACCTTGGGCGCCGGTTTTTGATCCTTGACGAGCCGACCTCGGTTCTGACCCCCGACGAGGCTGATGAGGTGCTGGGCCACGTGCGCGATTTGTGTGCGGCGGGCGAGATCTTGGTGTTGATGATCACCCATAAATTCCGCGAGGTCACGGCCTATGCCGACGTGGTGTCGGTGCTGCGGCGTGGCAAGCTGGTGGGGCAGGGGAAGGTGGCCGACATGACGCCGGCGGATATGGCGGGCATGATGATGGGCGACAACGCGCTGGCGCCGTCTGCGGCGCGGCGTGGCACAGCGGGGGCGACGTTGCTGAGCCACGGCGCGCGCCAACGCCGTGCGCTATCTGCCCGAAGAACCGCTGCGCAATGCCTGTGCTGCCAGAATGAGCGTGACCGAGAATATCGGGCTTCGCACCTTTGATTTGCGGGATGCCGCGCCCGACAGCTGCGGGCGCACGCGGTTCTGGCTGTCGGGGCGAAAAATGCGGCGCGATGCTGCCGAACTGGTCCGCGCGTTCAAGATCAGGACGGTCTCGCTCGACGTGCCGACCGCGTGCTTGTGATGTCCGAAGGGCGCATCGCCTATGAAGCAGATGTAGCCGAGGCCGACATCGCCACCATCGGTTATCATACAGGAGGGCACGCCTGATGGCGCGGATAACAGCGGCACAACCGTTCGATTTCGATCCGGCCAGCACGGCGTTGATCGTGATCGACATGCAGCGTGATTTTATCGAAGAAGGCGGGTTTGGCGCGGCTCATGGCAATGACGTCTCCCGATTGGAGGCGATTGTGCCGACGGTCGCGGCACTTCTTGCTGTGGCTCGCGCGGCGGGCGTGCCGGTGATCATCCGCCCGCCAAGCGCAACAGGGGCGAGCCGCGTTTGCGGATCGGAGATATCGGGCCGATGGGGCGTATTCTGGTTGCCGGTGAGCCGGGGGCGCAGATCATTCCGGCCCTTGCACCGGTTGCGGGCGAGCTTGTGTTCGACAAGCCCGGTAAGGGGGCATTTTATTGCACCGACCTGTCCGCCAATCTGACACGGCTCGGGATTACCACGTTGGTTTTTGCAGGTGTGACGACCGAGGTTTGCGTACAATCGACAATGCGCGAGGCCAATGACCGTGGCGATGAATGCCTGCTGATCGAGGACGCGACCGAGAGTTACTTTGCCAATTTTAAAATAGCCACACTCGAGATGATCCGCGCACAAGGCGCGATTGTCGGATGGACGGCGCGCTGCGCCGAATTTGCAGGAGCATTGCATGCCGTTGACACCTGATCCTTCCGGTACGGCCCCGCTGTCGATTCCGGATTTGATGACGAACTGGCGTGGCCTGCCCTTCGAGCCGTTTCGTGACGGTGTCCGGATCCACCACATCCGCAAGGGGGCACCTGCGGTTGCGGTTCTGCACTACGATGCGGGGGCAACGGTGCCGCGCCACTTGCATACTGGCCTGGAAAGCTTTCTTGTGCTGGACGGGGTGCAATGCGCCGAACACGGGAAATATCCGGCTGGCACGCTTATGGTGAACCCCGAAGGGAGCATTCACTCTGTCTGGTCCGATACGGGCTGCGCGGTGCTTATCCAGTGGGAGCGCCCCGTAAAGATACTTGATGAAGAGGACACAAAATGACTGCATCACCGGATATGTCGACACAAAGCTTTGATTTTGCGGCCCTTCATGCGGCCTACGGCGCGGGAGCGACTGCCGGTGCGGTTGTGGCCGAAGTGTATCGCCGGATTGCACAGGTCGCAGACGACGGCATTTTCATCCACCTGCGCCCGGTGCAAGACGTTCTGGGCGAGCTGGTGGCGTTGGGGCCCTTTGATCCTGTGGCCAAGCCTCTGTGGGGCATCCCGTTTGCAATCAAGGACAACATCGACCTTGCCGGTGTTGCCACGACCGCCGGATGCCCGGCCTATGCGTTCGATCCGCAACGCGATGCCTTTGTGGTGGCGCAATTGCGCGCAGCCGGCGCGATTGCTATCGGCAAGAC
>JBLIFE010000151.1:0-6082 GCA_047633515.1 Paracoccaceae bacterium
CCAACGACCCGTCGTTGTTCGAGGCAGAGCGCGGGATCGTCTTGCGGGCGATCGACAAGCTTGACCGGTTGGGGCCGGAGGGCGTGCGGGCCTTGCTGGGTGAGGGGCGCAAGGATGCAAGCGGTGATTACACCGACGGGGCAGGTCTGACCCCTGAGCAGGCTGAGATCGTGATGGCGTTCATGGCGGCCAAAGGGGCGGATGCTGTTGAAACAGTTGCGAACCTGCGGGCCTTGGTGGCCGGATCGCAGGTTGGGGGCGAGGGCGTTGACGAGTTGGAGCAGATCGGTGACTTGATGGCGGCGCAAGGTTACGGCATCGACCGGGTCGAGATCGACCCGTCGGTTGTGCGCGGTTTGGGCTATTATACCGGTCCGGTTTTCGAGGCCGAACTGACGTTCGAGATTACCGACGAAAAAGGCCGCCCGCGGCAATTCGGGTCGGTGGCCGGCGGGGGGCGGTATGATGATCTGGTCAAGCGGTTTACCGGACAAGCGGTGCCTGCGACGGGGGTTTCGATCGGGGTTGACCGTTTACTGGCTGCGCTACAAGCAAAGGGGCGTGTGCAGATGCAGGCCCTCGGCCCTGTGGTTGTCACGGTCATGGATAAGGATCGGATGGCGGCCTATCAGGAAATGGTGGGCGAATTGCGCGCCGCCGGTATCCGTGCCGAGGTCTATCTTGGCAATCCGAAAAACTTTGGCAACCAGTTGAAATACGCCGATAATCGCGGCTCGCCCGTTGCTGTGATCGAGGGCGAGGACGAGGCCGCGCGCGGCGTGGTGCAGATCAAGGATCTTGTGCTGGGTGCCAGGATCGCCGCCAGCGCCAGTCTTGAAGAATGGAAGGCCCAGCCGGCACAGCGAGAGATTGCACGTGCTGATCTGGTGGCTGAGATACGCGCCATGCTGGCAGCGTCCGAATGATCCGCTCGCCCATCACCCCGGCGGCAATCCGCGCGGAATCCGACCGGATTCTTGCGGTTTTCGAGGCCGCAGGCGCGGTGCCCTTTTCGACCGGTATTCTGCAACCGGCTGAAACCTTACTAGATCTTTACGGCGAGGATATCCGCGCGCGCGCCTACGTCACCCGCGACCCTCTGCGCGGCGAACAGATGCTGCGGCCCGATTTCACGGTGCCTGTGGTTCAGGCGCATATGCAAAAGGGGGCCGAACCTGCGCGCTATGCCTATGCCGGTGAGGTGTTTCGTAAGCAAGAACACATGGCCGACCGGCCCAACGAATATATGCAGGTCGGTTTCGAGTTGTTCGATCGTGGTGATCAAGCCAGCGCCGACGCCGAGGTTTTCGCATTGATGCGGCAGGCGTTGGGGGCTTTGGACCTGCGCGCGGCGATTGGTGATATCGGTCTGTTGCAGGCCGCCGTGCAGGGTTTGCAGACGTCAGAGCGGCGCCGTGCCGCCTTGCGCCGCCATCTGTGGCGGCCGCGCAGGTTCCGGGCGTTGCTTGACCGGTTCTCGGGGCGCACTCCGCGGCTTGCCTCGCGCAAGGCTTTGTTGGGGCAGCTTGAGACGGCTGATCTTGAAGAGATGATAATGGCGCGTGGACCGGAGATCGGCCTGCGCAGCTTTTCAGAGATTGCCGATCGGATCGAGGCGCTTCACGAGGACGAATATGCACCCCCGATTGATCGCGATGAAGTGCAGTTGATCGACGATCTGTTGTCGGTTCGCGCCGCGCCGCTTTATGCTCTTGAAATGCTTCGGGATCTGGCGGTCGATATGCCCGATATCGAACCGGCTGTCGGGCGTCTCGAAGAACGGTTGGCCGCGATGGCGGCGCGCGGCATCGACCTTGACCTGCTTGAGTTCGAGACGAGTTACGGGCGCACGACGCTGGAATATTACGACGGCTTCGTGTTCGGCTTTTATGCGGACCGGCGCGCGGACCTGCCGCCGGTTGCCACAGGGGGCAGGTACGATGCGTTGACCCGGGTGCTGGGGCGCGGACGTGCAATTCCTGCGGTCGGTGGTGTTATCCGGCCAGCTTTGGTTCTGGAGGTGTCGCGATGAGTCTCAAGCTTGGAGTGCCGTCGAAAGGACGGCTGATGGAGAAGACCTTTGACTGGTTTTCCGATCGCAAAATCGTGTTGCAGCGTACCGGCTCCGAACGGGAATATGCCGGAGCTATCAGCGGGTTGGAGGGGGCCGAGCTTGTGTTGCTCTCGGCTGGTGAAATCCCGCGCGAGCTTGATGCAGGGCGCATTCACCTCGGGGTGACCGGAACAGATCTAGTGCGGGAAAAGATTGCCGACTGGCAGCAGTCTGTCGAAGAGATGTGTCCGATGGGCTTTGGACGTGCCGATCTGGTGCTTGCGGTACCGGCATTCTGGGTGGATGTAGAAACACTCGATGATCTGGATGCTGTCGCGGCTGCGTTCCGGCTCCGGCATGGGTTTCGCCTGCGGATTGCGACCAAGTACCACCGGCTTGTGCGCACCTTCCTGACAGAGCAAGGGGTGGCTGATTATCAATTGGTCGACAGTCAGGGCGCGACCGAGGGAACGATCAAAAACGAAACAGCCGAAGCTGTGGCGGATATTACGTCAACAGGCGAGACGCTGCGCGCCAATCACCTTAAGATATTGCCCGACGGAATGGTTCACAGCTCTCAGGCAACCTTGTTCCGGTCGCGCCGGGCGGCGTGGTCGGGGGCGCATCTGGAGACGCTCAAAACAATGGGACGTCTATTGGATATTCATGTGTAATTGCGCTGTAAGCGTCGATATTCCGACTGGCTGGCCTCCCTTAACCGCCGCTGGCTACACCCAAGTCGTGCAGCTTTGCTGCGCCCTTGGGTGCCACGCCCAACATCCCCGGGATGGCGGGAGAAATTGCCTTGGGTGCCTCTCAGATGACGCCGATATCGGCCAGTGCTGCCATCATTTCGGGTGGCAACGCTTGCTCGCTTGGCTGACTTGCCCGAAGGTCCTCCGGCGCGTCGTCCGGCTTGAGGTAGCGCCACCCCTGAAAGGGTCTTTTGGGCACGGGACGCGTGCGGTGAACCGCTGGATCAAGCACAATACCGCACCGCAATATGCCATCGCTGCCTTCGACATCGTCTAGCCGTTCAATCCGCTGGCGGCACAGGATCATTCCCTTGAAGACCCAGTAGAGCGACCCGCCATTCAACAGCGCACTGTCCTGCTTGGGGCGCATGCGTGTCACGTGGCGCGGCTTTCCGTCGGGCCCTTTGGCGCGCGGCTGTCCTTGCCACGCGAGCAAATCCTCGACGTGCTCTGCACCAACACAAATTTTTACCAGATTGATATGGTTATCCACAGAGTCCCCCACAGTTTGTCTTCATATGGTAGTGGAAATGCTGCCACCTTCAAGCTATTGTGTGTACTCGCGTACGATGCGAGACGACCAAGTGACGCTTGGGCGTTGCTTCCGATCAAAAGAACAGGACACAGATCATGACATCCTTTGCCGCGCCGATTGCAGAACAGATATGGGACATGAAGTACCGGTTCAAAGAAGCGGACGGAACGCCGCTGGATGCGACCATCCAGGACAGTTGGCACCGCATTGCCGGCGCCTTGGCCAGTGTCGAGAAAGACCCTGCTTTTTGGGAGCAGAAATTTTTTGCCGCCCTTGAGGATTTCAAATTTCTGCCGGCGGGCCGGATTACGGCCGGTGCCGGAACCGCGCGCTCGGTGACGTTGTTCAACTGCTTTGTGATGGGCGCGATCCCCGACAGCATGGGGGGCATTTTCGAGATGCTCAAGGAGGCCGCGCTCACAATGCAGCAGGGCGGTGGCATCGGATATGATTTCAGCACGATCCGCCCGAAAGGCGCTGGCGTCAAAGGTGTTGCTGCGGATGCCTCGGGGCCGTTGAGTTTCATGGATGTCTGGGATGCCATGTGCCGGACGATCATGAGTGCCGGCTCCCGCCGGGGTGCGATGATGGCCTGTATGCGTTGTGACCACCCCGATATCGAGGATTTTATTACGGCGAAATCCGATCCTGCTCGTTTGCGGATGTTCAATGTCAGTGTTCTGGTGACCGATCCGTTCATGGATGCGGTCAAGAAGGATGCGCCTTGGGATCTTGTGTTTGACGGGGTTGTCTTCCGGACGGTGCGGGCCCGCGATCTGTGGGATGCGATCATGCGAGGCACCTTTGAGTATGCCGAACCGGGGGTGATTTTCATTGACCGGATCAATGCCGCGAACAATTTGAACTATTGCGAAACGATTGCTGCGACCAACCCGTGTGGAGAGCAGCCGCTGCCGCCTTACGGGGCTTGCCTGTTGGGGTCGATCAACCTTGCGCGGCTGGTGGATCGCCCGTTCGAAAAGGGGGCCGATCTTGATGAACGGGCGCTTGGCGAATTGGTGGCGGTGGCCGTGCGGATGATGGACAATGTTGTCGAAGCCAGCCGTTTCCCGCTGCCCGAACAGCAGGCCGAAGCCCACGCAAAGCGCCGGATCGGTCTTGGTGTGACGGGGCTGGCGGATGCCTTGTTGATGGTCGGGCAGCGGTACGGCTCCGAGGAAGCGGCGCGTCAGACCGACCGCTGGTTGCACGCGATCGCCCGCGCCGCGTATCTTGCGTCGGTCGATCTGGCGAAGGAAAAAGGGCCGTTCCCCTTGTTCGATGCCGAGCCATATCTTGCCAGCGGGACAATGCAGGCGATGGACAGCGACGTGCGTGACGCCATTGCCGCGCATGGTATCCGGAACGCCTTGCTGACCAGCATTGCCCCGACCGGGACCATCAGCCTTTATGCCGGTAACGTCAGCAGCGGAATCGAACCGGTTTTCGCCTATGCCTATACGCGCAAGGTATTGCAAAAAGACGGCTCGAAAACCGAAGAGGAAGTTGTCGATTACGCCGTCCAGATGTGGCGCGAAAAGTTCGGGGATACCGACTTCCCCGATTATTTCGTGAATGCGCAAACTTTGAGCCCGTCCGATCACGTGCGCATGCAGGCTGCTGCGCAAAAGTGGGTCGACAGCAGTATTTCCAAAACCATCAACTGTCCCGAGGACATCGGGTTTGCGGAATTCAAGGACGTCTACATGCAAGCGTGGGATAGTGGCTGCAAGGGCTGCACCACGTATCGTCCCAATGCCGTGACGGGAAGTGTTCTGAGTGTGAGCAGTTCCGAGCCGGCGAAGGATCAAAACGACGGTACCGCACCGGAGGTGATCGCCACAAATAGTGCCGAGCCGATGATGCCGCACGGCGATGTGATTTATATGTCCGAGCCTCTTGACCGGCCTCAGTCGCTTGAAGGGCAAACCTACAAGCTGAAGTGGCCCGATAGCGAGCACGCGATCTACATCACGGTGAATGATATCATCATAAGTGGCCACCGCCGGCCGTTTGAGGTGTTCATCAACTCCAAGAACATGGAGCATTTCGCGTGGACGGTCGCATTGACCCGGATGGTTTCGGCGGTCTTCCGCAGGGGGGGCGATGTGTCGTTTGTTGTCGAGGAATTGAAAGCCGTGTTTGACCCACGAGGTGGTGCATGGATACAGGGGAAATACGTGCCCTCGATCATTGCTGCCATCGGCGGTGTGATAGAGCGCCATCTGGTATCGATCGGGTTCATTGCGGCTGAAGGGATGGGGTTGAAATCCGATCCCCATGCCGAAATATCGCCAACCCAGCAACCCCGCGGAAAGGCTTGCCCAAGCTGCGGCGGCTTTGAAATGCGCATGATAGAAGGATGCGTCACTTGCGGATCTTGTGGTCACTCCAAATGTGGCTGAAATCTTGATGCCGCCTATCGTGTCGGGACGGGCTTAGCTCTGCCAAAACCCCTGTTTTGGTCTGCCATGAAGCGGGGCAAGTTTTGCCACGCAAGTATACAGCAGTAAATTAAAACAATTTTGGCCGAATGGAATATTTCGGCCAAAATTGACGAAATGACCTTTGATGCCGGTGCTCAGGTCATGGAATTCTGAACAAACTACAGCGTCTACTGATCCCAATTGACGAAACGCAGGACAGTCGGTCGCTGCACTTCAAGGCCGCAACACCAAAAAATTGTCAAATTTCAATTCTCGTATCTCACCCTGTTTTCAGGTCGGCGCGGTCCTCTTC
>JBLIFE010000152.1:0-5991 GCA_047633515.1 Paracoccaceae bacterium
CAATAATGTAGGCGTTGTTGGATGTGCCTTCGGTCACGACACCCTCTTCAACCATCCACGCATCATCGCAGCCAGCGGCTTTGGCCATCATTTTGCCCATCGAGGGATAGAGCAACTGAACCGTTTTAATATCGCGTCGCCCCCACCGTTGATCGTCGATGCTGATGATCTTGATCCCCTGTGCTGCCAAAGGGTTATTAGCAAGCCCCGGTTTGGACTGGGTAAAAAGAACCAGCGTCGGCGGCGTATCTGCCGGGGGAAAGACGAAATCGCGATCTGCCGCAGCACCGCGGGTTACCTGCAAATAGATCATGCCTTCGTCGACCTCGTTGAGGCGTATAAGCTCGCGGTGTACCTCCAACAGGTCGGCATCACTGATCGGGTGCGCCATATCGAGCTCGGACAACGATCGCGCCAGCCGCGTTGTGTGGCCTGCAAAATCGATCAGCTTGCCGTCCAAGACGCTTGTGACCTCGTAAACTCCGTCGGCAAACAGGAATCCACGGTCAAAGATCGAAACCTTTGCCTCTTCTTCGGGCAAATAGGCCCCGTTTACATAGACAATCCGGCTCATCGTGTTCCGTCTCCGTTAGCGTTTCAATCTGATGTCGTGTTCATGTCGTGTGGCCCCACAAACGGGGTTGGGGCGGAAAAACCCGCTGCGCGTCAAAACGCAAGGCGGGGCTGCGATCTTTAGCAAGCAGCAATGGCCCGTCAAGGTCAACCATCTGCGCACCCTGCCCGACCAGTACCGCCGGCGCAATGCCAAGTGACGAGCCCACCATGCAGCCGACCATTATCCCGAAACCCGCCTGCTCGGCGGCCCTTTTGAGCAAAAGAGCCTCGGTCAGCCCGCCGGTCTTATCCAGTTTAATGTTCACGGCATCATACTTTCCTGCCAGTTCGGGAAGCGAGCTTCGATCATGACAACTCTCGTCGGCACAGACCGGCACAGGCCGGTTCAGTCCCGTTAACGCCTGATCGTGCCCCGCAGGCAACGGTTGCTCGACCAGAATGACCCCCAACCGCAACAGGTGCGGCACAAGCGCGCCGTAACTTTCCACGCTCCAGCCCTCGTTCGCGTCGACAATGATGTCCGAGTTTGGCGCGCCCGCACGGACCGCCTCTAGCCGCGACAGATCCTCTGGCGTGCCCAGTTTGATCTTGAGCAAAGGTCGCTCCCGATGAAGCGCCGCCTGCGCACGCATCGTTGCAGGCGCATCAAGAGACAAAGTATAAGCCGTCACCAAAGGAACCGGTTCTGAAAGGCCCGCCAAGCGCCAGACCGGCTTCCCGCTGCGCTTTGCCTCCAGATCCCACAACGCACAATCCACAGCATTGCGCGCAGCCCCCGCCGGCAAGGCGTACTGCAATTGTGCCCTGTCTATCGCAGGATCGAGTGCGGATATCTGGGCTGTAACGCTGTCTATCGTTTCCCCGTACCTTGCGTAGGGCACACATTCACCCCGTCCGACAAAAGGCCCGTCTGTCACCGTTACACTGAGAACGCGCGCTTCGCTTCGAGAGCCTCTTGAAATGGTAAATGCTTGCGCAAGCGGGAAGACTTCAGCGTGTACATCAATCCGCATGCTCTCTCCAAAACACGTTCATCCGGGGGCCACACCTAAAAAACAGGCGCTCATATGCATCCAAACAAATGGGCTGCCTACTGTGATCCCCACAGCTTCCCTACACAGCGGCCGCACAACGCGCAACAGCAGGCGGGGCTTGCCCCGGCTGCCACGCCCAACAGGAGCGGCGCAGGCCCTGCCTGCTCTCGTCTCCCGGCGGGAGCATTGCCGTGTATCAAGCTGGACAACAAGCGGTATCCTATGGCGTATCAGACAGAAAATCCGATGACATAAACGCTTCGATCTGTTGTGAAAGGACCCGTACCCGCGCCCATCCCTCCGCTTCGAAATCCAGAAGCTCCACGGCATCGCCGCGCGCAGCCACGCCGACCACCGCATCATTTGTCGACGGTCCGGACCTTAGGTTCACCCGCCCCCCCGTCACATAAAGCAGGATGACAGTGTCGATCCCTGCCTGAGACGTCTGAATTTCGGCCACGACCGGCTCGCGATCAGTCGCCAGCCCGACGTCCTCCCTGCCTGTCTCTTCCCCGCCTGTCTCTTGAGGAGCGAGCGCTGCCGCTACAGCCTGCTCTATCGGACCCGTCCCTTGCGCGTCAGGATCAAGCGGCACTTCTGCGACAGGTTCGGGGGCGGGCGTGGGCGTGGGCGCCGCGACTTGTGGGGCGATTTCGGCCACAGTCCCCTGTGGCTCCTGCTGGGATGCCGCAACAGCAGCCGAGGCCGGCAAAACCCGCTCTGGCGCCTGGCGGACCTCGACAGGGGCGGTCGCCGACGGTGTTGCACGCTGTTGGGCAATGCGTTCAGCCGCAAGTTCGATACGGCTTTTTCCCGGTTCCTCGCCCACAGCCCACATGAAAACCCCGAGGATCAACAGTAACGCCACCACCAGTCGAAACAACATACGAACACTCTCTTTTGCGACCCGATCCGGCACGCGTGAAACTATCACGCCGGTCACGGAGTGTCGCGTGGAAATCTTTGGCCTGTTACGCCTCCGCAACGGTGTGCGCGAAAACCAACGTTCCGGGCGCCTTGGGCCTGTCCGACGCGACACAGGCTTGGTGCTCACTTGTCACAGGCTGCGGCGCGCGGACCCGCACAAAAGGTGTCATACCGCCGCTTTACCCTGCACCGCCCTTGCCTTATCACATCCACGATGACCGACGAAACAGATACCCCCCCAAAGGAACCGACCGAACTGGCCGAGCCGCTGCGCCGCGCCATCGGTGAACGCTATCTGCAATACGCGCTGAGCACGATCATGCACAGGGCATTGCCCGACGCGCGCGACGGGCTAAAGCCGGTGCACCGGCGTATCTTGTTCGCCATGCGCGAATTGCGGCTTTCCCATACGGGCGGCTTTCGTAAATCGGCCAAGATCAGCGGCGACGTGATGGGCAATTATCACCCGCACGGTGACGCCGCGATTTATGACGCGATGGCGCGGCTGGCACAGGATTTCAACGTTCGCTACCCGCTGGTCGACGGGCAGGGGAATTTCGGGAATATCGACGGCGACAACCCCGCCGCCAGCCGGTACACCGAGGCGCGGATGACCGCCGCCGCCGAAGCGTTGCTTGACGGGCTATCGGAAAACGCCGTTGATTATAGGGACAATTATGACGGCACACTGACCGAACCCGTGGTTTTGCCTGCGGCGTTTCCCAACCTTCTGGCCAACGGTTCAAGCGGCATTGCCGTGGGCATGGCGACCAACATTCCCCCCCACAATCTTGACGAGCTGATCAACGCCTGCCTGTACCTGATCAAATCTCCGAATGCCCAGGACGACACATTGATCAATCACGTTCCCGGTCCGGATTTCCCGACCGGCGGTATTTTGGTCGAGCCGCGCGAGAATATCATCGAAGCCTACCGCACAGGGCGCGGGTCCTTCCGCTTGCGGGCTCGTTGGGAGATCGAGGAATTGCCACGCGGGCTGTGGCAGATCGTCGTCACGGAAATTCCGTATCAGGTGCAGAAATCCAAGCTGATCGAAAAACTTGCCGAGGTTATCCAGCTCAAGAAGATCCCGATTTTTGCCGATGTGCGTGACGAATCTGCCGAAGACGTCCGGCTGATCATCGAGCCACGGTCGAAAACGGTCGATCCGCAGATGCTGATGGGGATGCTCTATCGGAATTCGGACCTAGAGGTGCGTTTCTCGCTGAATATGAACGTGCTGATCGACGGCCGAACGCCCAAAGTCTGTTCGCTCAAGGAAGTGCTGCGGGCCTTTCTGGACCATCGCCGCGAGGTGTTGACCCGCCGCGCGCAGTTCCGGCTGGATAAAATCGACCACCGGCTCGAGGTTTTAACCGGTTTCATCATCGCGTTTCTCAATCTGGATCGGGTTATCGATATTATCCGCTATGACGATGCGCCAAAGGCGGCGTTGATGCGCGAAAACTGGCAACTCGACCATCCACGCGCCCAATCGGAAGCAGATTACAAAACCCCGGCCCCAAGCAAAAAGATCAACCTGTCCGATGTGCAGGCCGAAGCGATATTGAACATGCGGTTGAGATCGCTCAGGCGCCTTGAAGAGATGGAACTGATCAAAGAGCGCGACGCGCTTTTGGCGGAACGCGACACGCTGGACGCCTTGATGGCCGGCGAGGATCTCCAATGGAGCCGCGTCGCCGAAGAATTGCGCCAGATCCGCAAGCAATTTGGTAAAAACGCCCCGGGCGGCGCGCGGCGCACAAGCTTTGCCGAGGCCGCAGAGGTGGTCGAGGTGCCCATGGAGGCGATGATCGAACGTGAGCCGATTACCGTTGTGTGCTCAAAAATGGGCTGGGTGCGGGCGATGAAGGGCCATATTGCGGCCGATACGGTTCTGAAATTCAAGGACGGAGATGAGGGGCGTTTCGTATTCCACGCCGAAACTACGGACCGGCTGCTTGTGTTCGGATCGAACGGACGGTTTTATACGGTCGGTGCAAGCCACCTACCCGGCGGACGGGGCATGGGAGAGCCCCTGCGCCTGATGGTCGATTTGCCGAACGAGACCGAGATTGTCGCGATGTTCATTCACCGCCCCGCCAGCAAACTGTTGGTTGCCTCGAGTGCGGGTGACGGGTTTGTTGTGGGTTCAGACGATGTGCTGGCACAGACCCGTGCGGGCAAGCAGGTGCTGAATGTTTCAGCCCCTGTGCGGGCTTTGGTGTGCCGCATTGTCAAGGGCGATCACGTGGCCTCGGTTGGCGAAAACCGCAAGGTGCTGGTGTTTCCGCTGACCGACCTTCCAGAGATGGGACGCGGCAAGGGAGTACGGCTACAACGGTTCAAGGATGGCGGGTTGAGCGATGTGATGACCTTTTCGCTTGCTGACGGGTTGAGTTGGCGCGATCCAGCGGGTCGGCGGCGGGTTGAAAGCGATTTGTCCGAATGGTTGGCAGCCCGTGCAACGGCAGGCCGAATGGCCCCGCGTGGCTTTCCACGGGACAACCGGTTTACCAACGAGACCGCCGGCAGATAGGTCGCTGACTGTGAGTGTAAAATTGCAGCTTGATGGCCTGTGCCATTCCCTGTGTGATCTCGTGTCTTTCCTGTGTCGTGTCGACCATCAGGTTGCTCCGGCAGAGGGCGAGATGTGACTTCATAGGAGCCTGACGGTCGCGTACCATCACAATCCTGTCCTCTTCGAGCGATGCCTGCGCCAGTCCAGAGGAAGGGTATTCATCGATCACAGCATTATCGGCGTTGACACGCACAAAGAAAACCACATTGCCGTTGCCAACAACTCACAAGGCGCCCGATTAGGCAGTTCAACAATTCCCACAACCCTGCCCAAGGGTAACGCGATATGGAAGCCCGGGTATCCGCGCTTGGCCAGATTAAGGCTTTTGGAGTCAAGGGGACTGGCTCATACGGCGCGGGTCTGTCCCATTGTCTGTTGGCCATGGGGTATACGGTATTGGACGTCATGCGCCCCAATCGCCAACTGCGTTATCTTTATGGAAAATCCGACAGTCTGGATGCTGAAGGCGCTGCGCGATCTTTGCTAAACGCTCAGGCGACCGCCGTTGCCAAGACACAAACCGGATCAGTTGAGATGATCCGCTATCTGAAAGTGGCCCGTGACAACGCCGTCAAAATCAGATCACAAGCCATAGTCACTTTGAAAACACTGAACGTCAACGCGCCAACACAGCTCCGGGACTGCCTTGAGCAGATCAAAGGGCAGATGGCCCTCATTCGCCACATCGCCGCTATGATACCAGGGGAAATGACGACCCCGACAATCTCTGCTAAAACGGCGATGCGGGTTATAGCAAGGCCCTTTTTATTCCTGCACGCAGAAATACGGACCCTTGATCAAGAGTTTGCAACACAGGTGGAGTTGCGTGCCCCTACGCTTGTGAAAGCGCATGGCATTGGCCCGATGACAGCC
>JBLIFE010000153.1:0-5977 GCA_047633515.1 Paracoccaceae bacterium
CGGTTGTGCTTGCGGTCGGGCTGTTTGTCTTCTTTTGCATCGCCGCGCAGTTTTTCGAAATTCTGTCCGAAGTCGGCAGGAAACAGAATTTTAGCATGGGTAAGGAAATCGACGTCCTCATCAAAGGATTCCTTGATATCGGAATCGTCAAATCGACGACAGGGTTCATAAGGGCGTTTTTGAATGTTCAGGTTCTGATCCCGTTCCGCAACTTCTTGCTTTCGTTGCCGACCCCGGCGTTGATTTTGGTGATCGTGGCCTTTGCGCTTGCGCTTGCGGGGCGAAAACAGGCGCTTTTGGCGGCTTTGTTCTTCTCTCTTGTGGCCTTGTCAGGATGGTGGGACCGTTCGGTCATCACGCTTTATTCCGTCATTTCTGCGGTTATTTTGGCGATGATTTTCGGGCTGCCGTTGGGCATTGTCGCGGCGCGAAGCGAGAAATGGTCAAAGCGGGTGCTTTTGGCGTGTGACACGGCGCAGACGTTCCCGAGTTTCGTATACCTGATCCCTGCGATCATGTTGTTCGGGATAACGGACGTTGCCGTCATCTTCTCGATCCTGATTTTTGCGATGGTTCCTTTGACGCGCTATACGATCGAAGGGTTGCGCACGGTGCCTTTGGAGATGACCGAAGCCGCAGACATGGCGGGTGCGACGCGCTGGCAAAAGCTTGTGAAAGTCCAGTTGCCACTTGCATTGCCGACCATGGCGGTGGGGTTCAATCAGGCGATCATGTTTGCCTTTTTCATGGTCATTATCGCGGCATTCATCGGAACTCAGGACCTTGGCCAGGAATTGCAAAGAACACTTGCCGGAACCGACATGGGAAAGAATTTTGTTTTGGGGATCTGTGTCGCACTTATGGCGCTCACATTTGACCTGATCATCCTGAAATGGGCCACGGATCAAAAGGCAAAACTTGGTCTGAGCGGGTAAAGGCGCGGCATGGTGCGTCTCGTGCGATCAAACGAAAACCCCTGACCCAAGCAACAGCGCAAGGGTCGCAGATATGCCAAGAACCCAGCCCAACCCCAGCTGCGCCCACAAGATCAACAGCCCCGCCACGGTGGATACAAACAGCGCGTGCCAGTTAAGGGAGGCAATGTCCGGTATCCACAATGTCAGGGGGCCCGCGCCTTGTCGGGTGATGTCGTCAAACAGAACATGCAGGCTGAACCAGACCGAAAGGTTCAGGATCACACCGACAACAGCTGCGGTAACAGCCTGCAAGGCGGCCCTTGGTCTTGGGTGGTACGAGATACGCTCGATGTAGGGGCCGCCTGCGAAGATCCATACAAAGCACGGGGTAAAGGTCGCCCAGAGCGTGATCAACCCACCGCAAAATGCCGCAAAATACCCGCCCTCGCGGAAGGCTGCGATATAGCCTGTGAACTGCGTCACAAGGATCAGCGGTCCGGGGGTCGTTTCGGCCAGCCCAAGCCCGTCGAGCATCTCGTCGGCTGTCAGCCATCCCAGTCGCGTCACAACATCCTGGGAAATATAGGCCAATACCGCATAGGCCCCGCCAAAGGTGACCACTGCCAGCTTTGAAAAAAAGACGCCAAGGGTTCCCAAAAGACCGCCGTCCGTAACAGTATAAAGTACAAGGATCGGCACAAGCCAGATAGCAAGACCCCAAAAAACAATCAGCGCGGTGCGGCTGAGCGAGGTCTCGATTTCGGGTCTGTCAACAGGACTGGTATCGATCACCGGAGCCGCAAAGACAGCACCATAAAGGCCAGCGGCAAGGATGATCACAGGAAATGGAACCGAGAAAAAGAAGATGCCAATGAAGGCAAGGCCGGCAATGAGCCAATGGGCCGTTTCGATCAGCGCCCGTCGGGAGACCTTCAAAAGGGCTTCGAGAACTATGATCAACACGGCCGCCTTGATCCCCAAGAACAAGGTATCCATAACTGGAAGGTCACCAAAGCTGACATAAAGCGTGGCAAGGGCGAAAATCACCATGGCTCCGGGCAAAACAAAAAATAGCCCCGCAATCAATCCGCCGGTCACACCGTGCAATCGCCAACCGGCATAGGTCGCAAGTTGCATCGCCTCGGGGCCGGGCAACAGCATGCAAAAGCTTAACGCGTTAAGGAATTGCTGCTCTGACAGCCAGCCGCGCTCTTCAACAAGCTTTTTGTGCATCAAGGCGATCTGTGCTGCGGGGCCACCAAAAGAAAGCAGTCCGATCTGCAAAAAGACGGCAGCGGCCTCTTTGCGTGCAGGCGTCGGCGCAGGGCTCTTGGTCAGTGCAGGTGTCGACATAAACCATCCTTTTTGCGCAACCGTTGCAAAAGAAACGAGTTGTTTCGCGTATTCCTAGCCTGCAACGCCGGATGCCCGAGCGCCTAATTGCTTTGCCCGTATAGTCACGGTGCCGTCAAGGCGGGGTCGTCGAACACCGCAAGAGTGAGCCATTCGGCGATGAGTGCGGGCTTCAGGCCATTCTTGATTTCAACGCTTAAGGTGCTGCGATGAAGCAATTGAGTGTGGGATTTGCGTGTCACGCCTGTTGTGACAAAACGGCCACGCACCTGCGATCCACACCGGACAGGGGTCAGGAACCGAATTTTGTCAAAGCCGTAATTCATGCCCATGATTTGGCCCGGCTGCTCGGGAAACGTATCATAAGCAAAGCGGCTTGCGAGTGACAGGATCAGAAAACCGTGTGCGATCGTCCCGCCGAAGGGGGCCTCGATCAGTGCGCGATCTGGATCGTTATGAATGAATTGCCGATCTTGTGTGATTGTCCCGAAACTGTCGATCAGGGGCTGGTCGATCATGATCCAGCCGGACACACCAATTTCGGTTCCGATATTTTGATGGAGGCTGTTGAAAGCGGCGTCGATACTTGTCACCATCACGGTTGGCTCCTTGAAAAGGCAATCCCGTTGTAATGGATATGTCTGTTGTTTTTTTGGCAAGCCTGTTTTTCGCTTTGGAGGCACGATACGATGGACATTACGGGACGTAACTTCTCATTTTCGACGGTACCGACATTGCATTTCGGGGTTGGGCGTTTGGGGGATCTAGGGCCTCTTTGCGCAGGGATTCTTGGGGCGCGGTGCATGATCGTGACAGATCCAGGGCTGGTCGCGACGGGCATTGTGGCCCGCGCGACAACGGCCCTGTCCGAGGCGGGTATTGCGGTCGAGCTGTTCACCGGAGTGGAGGCCGACCCCGCCGAACGTACGGTTCTTACTGCGGTCGAGCAGGCCAGAACTGCCGCTGTCGACAGCGTTATAGGTCTGGGGGGAGGGTCCTCACTTGATGTGGCCAAACTGGTGGCCTATCTGGCGGCGGTGCCCGAGCGTCTGGAGGATATCTACGGGGTCGGGCGCGCCAAGGGGCGGCGCCTGCCACTGGTTTTGATACCCACCACCGCCGGCACCGGATCAGAGGTCACGCCGATTGCGATTGTCACCACCGAGACACATGAAAAAATGGGGGTCGTATCCCCCGCATTGCTGCCCGACATCGCATTGCTGGATCCTGAATTAACGGTTGGCCTTCCGGCGCATATCACGGCCGCCACCGGCATTGACGCGATGGTGCATGCCATCGAGGCTTATGCCTCGGCCAGTCCGAACAACAATCCGATGTCGCGCGCACTTGCGCTTGAGGCGCTGCGGCTGTTGGGATCATCGCTTTTACGCGGGGTGCACCACGGCCACGATCTTGCGGCACGGTCGCGCCTTTTGTTGGGATCGTTGCTGGCGGGGCAGGCTTTTGCAAATTCGCCCGTGGCAGCCGTCCATGCCTTGGCCTATCCTATCGGCGGCCATTTCAAAGTGCCGCACGGGTTGTCTAATGCATTGGTTTTGCCTCATGTTTTGCGATTTAATGTGGCCGAGGCGTCAGAGGTTTATGCTGAAATGGCACCGGCCGCATTTCCAGAGCTTGCGGATGTGCCGGCCCATGAACGCGGCGCGGCGTTTTGTGATGCGTTGGCCAAGCTCTCGCAAGAATGCGGCCTGCCGCAGCGGATGAGAGAGCTTGGTATCGGGCATGACAGCCTGTCGGTAATGGCACAAGATGCGATGAAGCAGACCCGTCTTTTGGTGAATAACCCGCGTGTTTTAACGCAGCGAGATGCCTTTGATATTTACGAGGCGGCGTGGTGATCCGCACGCCTGCGCCGCTGCGTGCCAGTTATCCGGTTCACCGCACTTTGACGACGCGCTGGTTCGATAATGACATCTACGCGCACCTGAACAACAGCGTTCATTATCAATTGTTTGATACGGTCGTGAACGGGCATCTGCTGGAACACGCGTTGCTGGATTTGCATAAAAGCGAGACGGTCTTTTTGGTTGTTGAATCGGGCTGTCGCTATTTCGGGGAAATCGCGTTTCCCGATGTGGTCACCGCGGGGCTGCGTGTCGGGCGCCTTGGAACGTCTTCGATACGCTACGAAGTCGGGCTGTTTCGCAGCGACACTCAGCAAGCGGCAGCCGCGGGGCACTTCATTCATGTGAACGTGAACCGACAGACCCGCCAGCCGGAACCGATTGCGCCGCGGGCCAAGGATGTACTGGCGCGCCTTGTTATGTCCGGCTGATCAGGCTGCACGCCAGCGGCGCATCGGTTTAATCTCCGATCGCAATCCCTTCGCGCCGTGGATCCGCGCCGCCGCTTAGTCTGTCACCGATGGCGATTGCATGCAGGCCCGAGTTCAGGTCGCGTTGGCCGACTTTAAAGCCAAGATCGGCAAGCGGTTGTTCAAGGGCCACAGCCGCGGTCCCTTCCTCGATGTCATAGGTTCCAAACCGGTTAACCAAATGCGCCATCGAGACGGCCTGTTGCACATCCATGCCCCAATCGATCCGGGCAATAATGGCCTGAGCGACATATCCAATAATGCGACTGCCACCGGGGCTGCCGATCACAAGGCTTGGTTTACCGTCCTGCAACACAATCGTGGGGGCCATCGAGGAACGTGGGCGTTTGCCCGGCTCGATCCTGTTGGCAATCGGGTACCCGTCGCTATGGGTGGCAAACGAGAAATCGGTCAACTCGTTGTTCAACAAGAAGCCCCGCACAAACAGCCGTGATCCAAACCCGTTTTCGATGGTCGTGGTCATGGACAAGGCATTGCCATAGCTGTCCACAATTGAAATATGGCTGGTGGAGGGCAATTCAATGCTGATGTCATCGGCCAGCAGCATGGCATGATCCCACCCCGGACGTCCCGGCGCGACTGTGGTCAATGCCGTATCACCAGCCAGCAATGCGGCGCGTTCGTCCAGATAGCTTGCAGCCGTCAACCCTTGGGTCGGCATTGGCACAAAGTCACTATCCGCCATGTAACGCCCGCGATCCGCAAACGCCAACCGGGACGCATCGCCGATCAAGCGCCATGCCTGTGGGTCCTGCGGCCCCATTCCGGACAGATCGAACCGATCCATCATTCCAAGGATTTGCCCCACGGTCAGCGCCCCAGACGAGGGTGGCCCCATGCCACACACCTCGTAGCTGCGATACGGAACACAGACGGGATCCCGCTCGATCACCTCGTAAAGCGCCATGTCAATCAGGGATAAATGCCCCGGATTTCCGGCAGCATCGCGCACGGTAGTGACAATATCTTGCGCGACCGCGCCGGAATAGAATGCGTCAGAGCCACCGTGTGCGATCAGGCGCAGCGTTTGTGCGTAATCCGGATTGCGAACTGTCTCACCTGCGCTCAAAGGGGTGCCGCCGGGGAAGAAATAGGCCGCCGTTGCGGGAAACCGCTGCAACCGCTCGGCATCGCGTGCGATAGAGTCAGCCATGCGTGGCGAGACACGAAAACCACCATCGGCCAGATTGATTGCAGGTGCCAAAAGACTACCCCAGTTTGCTTTTCCCCAACGACGATGGGCTTCTTCCATCAATTTGGGTGTGCCGGGGGTTCCGACAGATAAACCGCCGACAACGGCATCGAAAAAGCGCAAAGGCTTGCCTTCGTCGTCCTGAAACAGGGTCGGAGT
>JBLIFE010000154.1:0-5965 GCA_047633515.1 Paracoccaceae bacterium
TTGTGTTTTCGCCGTGGATTGAGCCTTCAGCCAAATTTCATAGCGTGTTTTCAAAGCCTGTGTGGTTTGTACGAACGCTCCAACAATCTTGGGGCGCTGGAGTTGCTATTGTCTGCAAACCCCAGCGACACAATTAGAAACCAGCCGCAAATCGTTCTGTATGACGCTTTGTTAAAGTTCCGGCAAAATGATTTTATAGTCTGTCAGTCCTACCTGGAAAAAATCCCGTATCAGCAGCTTACGCAGATCAAACAACAGACGTTTCACAATCTTCAGGGACGTTGCCACGACAAACTGGGACAGTTTCCCGAAGCCTTTGCCGGTTTTTCCAGAATGAACGACGCGGTCATCGGCACTGCAACATTTGCGGCGCAACGGCCCGACGCCTATTTCGAGTTGGAGCAGCAAAAGCTGGCGGCGATGCGATCAGTTGCAAAAACGCCCCGCCCCGCGCCGCGCGCGCCGGGCGAGGACCCCGCGCCAACGTTTCTGATCGGCTTTCCCCGCTCTGGCACGACCTTGTTGGACACGATCCTGCGCTCCCATTCCCGCATCAGCGTGCTTGAGGAAGAACCGATGATGAAGAATGTCATCGACCATTTCGGCGCCGATAAGTCGATCATCGACATCGAAACGCTGGAAGACAGCGAGATCGAGGAGTTGCGCAGCCTTTACCTGACGGTTCTGTCGACGCTGCTTCCGGTGCAAAGCGGCACTTGCGTGATCGACAAACTGCCCTTGAATATCCTTCAGGTTCCGCTGATCCACGCGCTGTTTCCAAGGGCACGGTTCATCCTTGCGCTGCGTCACCCGCTGGACTGTGTCCTGAGTTGCTTCATGCAGACCTTCAGCCTGAACCCGGCGATGGCAAATATGGTCCGTATCGAGCGGATCGCACAATATTATTGCATCGCCATGGAACAACTTTCACTTGCGCAATCACGCTTTGAAATCGAATTGCACACGCTGCGCTACGAGTCGCTGGTGATCAATATGCAAGAAGAGGTGGCACCCTTGCTGAGCTTCCTTGGGCTAGAGTGGGAAGATACGCTGAAAAGCTATACTAAAACCGCGCAGGCACGGGGATTGATCGGCACCCCGAGCTATTCGCAAGTCATACAACCGCTCTATGCAGACGCAACGGACCGGTGGCGTAATTATGAAAAAGAGCTTTCGCCGGTTTTTGACATGCTGCGACCATGGATCAAGACCCACGGCTACACCTTGTAATCCTTGGGGTTATACCCTGAGCGCAGACGGAACAAATTGGCTTCTCAAAAAATATCCCGCGTGCTTCACTCTGTACGTGACGAGGTGTAAAGGCAATGCATCACACGACAGCGACCCGACGTCTGCCCAAGGGGTGTACAAACCGCGTGAAAGGAAAATAATGTCTCCGGATTTGATCATCAGACCGATTAAGCAAAGTGATTTCGATCACTGGCGGCGTCTTTGGACCAGCTATCTGGAATATTACGAAACAAGTGTGCCCGAGGAAATCTATGCGCTGTCTTTCGAGCGGCTTTTGTCGGCTTCGGACACCGAGTTTCATGGCTTGCTAGCAATTCAGAACGGCACGCCGGTCGGGTTGACCCATTACCTGTTCCACCGCCACATGTGGAAGCGGGAAAATGTCTGCTACCTTCAAGATCTATATGCCGACCCGCAGGTGCGCGGCACCGGTGTCGGGCGGGCTTTGATCGAGGCAGTTTATGATGCCGCCGACCGATCGGGTGCGCCGACGGTTTACTGGTTGACGCAGGATTTCAACACGACCGCGCGGCGTCTTTATGACCGTATCGGCACAAAAACGCCGTTTATACGTTATTCACGACCTTCCAAATGAACAGACATTGGGGCGTTGGTTTGGCTGTGCTGTTCGTGCTCGGGGCGTGTTCGTCCTCCGGGATCGACGCCACAGATACGACCCGACAACGCTCTGGCGTCCCTGCCCTGCCCGCTATGAAAACCTTTTCGCCGGCGCATCCCGCGTTGCCCCGTCATGCCAATACCGACATCGCCGCCGACTTTCTTGAATTGAGTTTCCAGATGGAGAGCGGCCGGAAACTGGACACGATGACACGGTTCACAGGCCCAGTAACAATCAAGGTCGCCCAGCCAGCCGACCGCGCATTGCCGCCAACGCTGCAAGCCGATCTGACGGCGCTGCTGGGGCGGCTACGCCGTGAGGCCAAGATCGCGATCACACAGGTCGGCCCCGCTGATGATGCAAATATCGTCGTCGAGGTCATCTCGCGCCGCGACTTGCAACGGGTCGTCCCGCAGGCGGCGTGTTTTGTTGTGCCCAACGTGCAGACGTGGCGCGAATTTAAACGCGCCAGACGCTCGCGGATCGTGGATTGGACCCAGTTGAACCAACGCACACGGGCCGCAATTTTCCTGCCCGGCGATGTCAGCCCGCAGGAAATTCGCGATTGTCTGCACGAAGAGTTAGCGCAGGCGCTTGGGCCACTCAACGATGTCTATCGCCTGCCCGATAGCGTGTTTAATGACGATAATTTCCATGCCGTGCTGACAGGGTTCGACATGCTGATCTTGCGGGCCTATTACAGTCCCGAGTTGCGCAACGGCATGACCCGAAAAGAGGCGCAAACAGCTTTGCGCCGTGTGCTGCGCGACATAAACCCCGCCGGCCAGAACCGCCGTTCCAACCGTCCCTCGGGCAACACACCGCGGGTCTGGATCGACGAGATAGAGATAGCCGTCGGGCCGGGAACCGAGCTGTCTGCGCGCCGCAGTGCCGCCGCGCGCGCCGTAACGCTTGCGAAAGCCTACGAATGGCGCGGTCCGCGCGCTGCATTTGCGCTTTATGTGCGGGGCAGGCTGGCGCTGGGCACGGATTCCCAACTCGCCGTTACATCGTTTCTCGAGGCCTTTGCAATTTATAACGCACAGCCCGAAACGGCCGTCCACTCCGGCCATGTCGCCATGCAGCTTGCAGCCTTTTCCCTGACCGCAGGCAGGCCCGAACGCACGCTCGCCTTGGTAAATGCGGCTGCACCTGCTGTTGCCGACGCCCGAAATGCAGCACTTTTATCAACACTTCTGATGCTCAAAGCCGAAGCTCTGGACCTGTTGGGCCGACCATCAGAGGCGCGTGCTGTACGGCTCGACAGTCTGGGCTGGGCGCGGTATGGGTTTGGCTCCGAGCGGGTTGTCAGGACCCGCCTGAACGAAATTGCAAGCCTTGCTCCGCGCCCTGTGCGCGAAGCCCGTGCGAACGGCAACTGAACGGAACACATAGAATGATTATTATTGCCAGTATCCTTGGCGGGGCAGTCCTCGGAGTGCTCAGGGCGCGCAAGAGGGGCGGCGTTTTCGCAGATCAGATGCAGTACGGGGCGGCGCATGCGATTGCCTTCGGGCTTGTCGGATTTCTCGTCACGATTATTATCGAACGTAGCGTCTATTAACGACCACCGGATCGAGGCCTGCGTGCTGCGGGTTCGGTCTTTTTTGTACAAAAGGCTGTAACACGATGTTTCTTCCTTTTTTTTCGGCATTGCGCGACGCAGGAGTGCCGGTTTCCATCCGCGAGCATCTTGCTTTTCTTGAGGGGATGGCGGCCGGAATTGCAACCTATGATCCTGAAAGCTTTTATTATCTGGCCCGTACGGTCCTGGTAAAAGACGAGCGGCATCTCGACCGGTTCGATCAGGCCTTTTCGGCGGCCTTCAAGGGTCTTGAAGCGATCAGCGCCGAACAGGTGATGGAGGCGGTGGATATTCCGGCCGGGTGGTTGGAGAAAATGGCGGAAAAGCATCTGTCGGAAAGCGAGCGTGCCGAGATCGAAGCGCTTGGCGGGTTTGAAAAACTGATGGAGACCCTTAAAGAGCGGCTTAAGGAACAGCAAGGCCGGCATCAGGGCGGTAACAAGTGGATCGGCACCGCCGGCACCTCACCCTTTGGGGCTTATGGCTATAATCCCGAAGGGGTGCGGATCGGCCAGACCGAAAGCCGCCACCAGCGCGCGGTAAAAGTTTGGGACAAACGCGAGTTTCGCAATTTTGACGATAGTGTCGAGTTGGGCACGCGCAACATCAAGGTCGCGCTCAAGCGGTTGCGGCGCTGGGCGCGGGACGGAGCGCATGACGAGCTTGACCTTGACGGGACCATCCGCGCCACAGCCGAAAACGGATATCTTGATGTCAAAACCCGCCCTGAACGCCGCAATGCGGTAAAAGTTCTGTTGTTTCTTGATGTTGGCGGCTCGATGGACCCATATATCAAGGTCGTCGAAGAGCTGTTTTCGGCGGCGCGGGCCGAGTTCAAGCATCTTGAATATTTCTACTTCCACAATTGCTTGTACGAAGGCGTGTGGCGCGACAACCAACGCCGTTGGCAGGCACAGATACCGACAGCCGAAGTTTTGAGGACGTACGGCAAGGATTACAAATGTATTTTTGTGGGCGATGCTTCCATGTCGCCCTACGAGGTCTTGTATCCGGGCGGGGCAAACGAGCATTCCAACGCCGAAGCAGGCTCTGTCTGGCTTCAACGTGCCCGCGCACAATGGCCTGACAGCCTGTGGATCAACCCGCTGCCCGAGCCGCATTGGCGCTACACCCAGTCCATCGACCTGATCCGTCAGATATTCGAGGACCGCATGGTGCCGATGACCCTGGAAGGGATCAGCCGGGGCATCCGGGAGTTGGGGCGTTGACCCCCCTGCCTTGGAGACGCCTGTGGAAGATCCAGCGCACCGCATTTATAGTGTTCGTTGCAGCCTTTGCACTGATGTTGTTTTTTGCCGGTCGGGCGGTTTTTTTCACGATCTACTGGATGGACCCGAGCCATGCGGACCTGCCGATCGAAGTCTGGATGACGCCGGGATATGTCGCGCGGTCGTACGATGTGCCCCCTGATGTGCTGCGCCCGGTGTTCGGGCTGGACCCTGACAGCCCACCGATGCACCAGAACCTTGCAAAGCTTGCGCGCGACATGAATGTAACGCTTGAGCAACTTCAGCAGGACATCACGCAAGCAGTGCAAATCTATCGTCAAGCTGACCCGAAATGATCGAGAGCCTTCTCCAGTCGATAGCAGATTTTGGCCCTGTGTTGCTGTTTGTGATCACTTTTCTCAGCTGTCTTGCCCTACCGGTTCCGTCCTCGTTGGTCATGTTGACGGGCGGAGGATTTGTCGCAGCCGGTGATTTGCCGCTTTGGAGTACCTTCGGAGCGGCGTTTGCGGGGGCGGTGCTGGGTGATCAGATCGGTTTTGCCATCGGGCGATTCGGAGGGGGGCGGCTACAGACATGGCTGGACGCAACGCCGCCGCGTGCACGGTTGCGCGATCAGGCCCAAGCCCTGATCCTGCGGTGGGGTGCGGTGGGTGTGTTTCTATCGCGCTGGCTTTTCAGTCCGCTTGGACCTTATCTGAATTTCGCCGCCGGAGCATCCGTGATGCAGTGGCACCGGTTCACGGTCTGGGGCGTGGCCGGAGAGGTCGTCTGGGTCAGTCTCTATCTCGGGCTGGGCTACATGTTTGCCGGCCATGCGAAAGAACTGGCGGATGTTCTTGGCAACACCAGCGGGTTTCTGGCCGCCGGCGTTGTCATGGCCTGCACCGGCCTGTGGCTTTGGAAATCACACCGCAAGGCAAGTAATGCGACGCGCGATTGACAAGAACCTTTTTTGCCCACTGGTATCGGGCGGATTTCGCCCCATATTAGATCAATGATCAAACTTACTCCTGTTTTTTTGGCCGTTCTCTACGGTCTGGTGATGTACCGCGTGTCTGCATGGCGCACCGCGAAGATGCTTAACGAGCAATCAAGCGAGATGAGCGATCCAATCCTGACGCTTTTGACCAAACGCATGGCAGACGTTTTGGAAATAGAGAAAATACCGGTTCACATTTATGAAATCGAACAGGTGAACGGCCTTGCTGCACCCGACGGGCGCATTTTTATTACCCGCGGTTTTTTCAACAAATACCGCAA
>JBLIFE010000155.1:0-5955 GCA_047633515.1 Paracoccaceae bacterium
ATCAGGGCCTGGTGCTGGAAATGCCCGATATCTTCCGCTACGGATTCTGGACGGCTCTGATTATCGGTGTCAGTTTTGTCGCCATTTACGCGCGCAAGATCTCTGGTGAAATCCACGCGATGTCAGACGCGCTTTTGGCGACACAGCTGGCGCTGGCCCGCGAGCAGAAGCTGACAGATCTCGGCGGCGTGGTGGCGGCAGCGGCGCATGAGCTGGGCACACCTCTTGCAACCATAAAACTGGTCAGCGCAGAACTGTTCGACGAGTTGAAAGAGTTTCCCGAGTTGCGCGACGATGCCGCCTTGATCCGCGATCAGGTCGATCGTTGCCGCGACATCCTGCGGTCTATGGGGCGGGCGGGAAAAGACGACCTGCACATGCGCCATGCGCCACTCGACAGTGTGCTTCGCGAAGCCGCAGAACCGCATCAGGGGCGCGGCAAGGACATTCATTACGACGTGGCCCCCGGACCCGACGGCGAAAGCCAGCAACCCTCGATACAGCGGCGCCCCGAAATTATTCACGGATTGCGCAATCTGATCCAGAATGCCGTGGATTTCGCCGCCGGAAATGTCTGGATCACAGCACGGTGGACCGACACGCAAATTCTGATCCGGATCATCGACGACGGCGCGGGGTTTCCCCCGAATATGCTTGGCCGCATCGGTGACCCTTACATGCGCTCTCGCAGAGGCCCCTCCGAAAACCCCGAGCGTCCCGGATACGAAGGAATGGGTCTGGGTCTTTTCATCGCCAAGACGCTTCTGGAACGTACCGGAGCCGAGATGACCTTCACGAACATCACAGAATCCCTCAGCGGCGGGCCGGCGCGCAACAAGAACAATGGTGCCCTCGTCGAGGCCGTCTGGGCCCGGACCCTGCTCGACGCAGCACCACAAGAGTACGCCAAGGGTTTGGGTGCAAACCAGCCGATTCCCCTAAATTGACTTTGATCAAAGCGGTAATTTTTCGTAAAATTCAGGCTTCGACATCTTAAGGTTAATGCGAATTTAACAGTGTGTTAACCCATTCCTGCCTACCTGTTAGCCATGACAGTTAAAGGCATGACCCATGAGCTTTGTCGCCCCGAATCTGACAATCATAACCTTTGTGCTCTCTGGCGCAGCAATGTTTCTTGTGCTGTTCATTGCAAGGTTTCGGAGAAAACAATCAAAAGACCGGACAGCATTCGCTCCGTTGCCGGACGAAAAGCTGGCATTTGTGTTTCAGGACCACGAGCTTATCGACGCAACACCGGATGCCCGCCGGATGCTAAGAGGCGGGATAAGCGCTCTTGAACCGTGGGAGCGTCTGATGGCAATCCTGCACAATGACTTTCCCGATTTTGCCAGTAAAGTTGACGCTCTCCCTATGTCCGGGAAGCTGACGTTCCACAATTCCCAGTCGAACATCGTGCTTCAGGCCGAGTGGAAACGGGGGGTAACACGGATCGCCCTGATCGAACCAGAAGCCCCGATAACCCATGAAGCCACAAAAGGGTTCTCTGCTCTGAGTGACGAATTGAGCATTCTGCACCGGGTGGTTGACGACGCCCCACTGGTTGTTTGGCGCGAAGACCCAAGCGGCGCAGTCCGGTGGGCAAACGGGGCATACCTCAAACTGACCGCTAAAATGTCCACCGTACCAAATACCGAACAAAAGTGGCCCTTAAGTTCGATTTTCTCACATCACCTGAGCATCACAGACACTGACCGCCTTGAAGCCGAACGCCTTTCACTTGACCTTTCCGACGGAAGTGGCGTCAGTTGGTTCGACTGCATCGCACAGCCATTCAAAGGCGACACACTGTTCTTCGCGCTTCCCGCAGATCAGTTGGTAAAGGCCGAAACCTCTTTGCGTGAATTTGTGCAAACGCTAACAAAGACCTTTGCAGAATTGCCGACAGGACTTGCGATTTTTGACAAGAACCGACAGCTCGCGCTTTTTAACCCTGCCCTCACCGACCTCACGACACTTGAGC
The DNA here is from genome assembly GCA_047633515.1 of Paracoccaceae bacterium. Lineage (GTDB taxonomy): Bacteria > Pseudomonadota > Alphaproteobacteria > Rhodobacterales > Rhodobacteraceae > JBLHUT01. Next base: position 1,982 of record JBLIFE010000155.1, read on the forward strand.
CTTTGTTTCTTGCGACACGTCCCACTCTTTATGCCTTTCTCGATCACTTGCGCGAAAAACAACGCATGCCCGAACCCAAAAATTACAAGGCATGGCGCAGTGGCATATCCGAACTTGAAGACGCCGCAATCAGTGGTACCTACCTCGAACATTGGTCCTTGCCGACCGGACAAACCTATCGTGTCACCGGTCGTCCCCATCCTGACGGAGCCTTGGCTTTCTTGTTCGAAGATATCTCGGCCGAAATTTCCTTGACCCGCCGTTTCAGATCCGAACTTGATCTTGGCCAAGCAGTGATCGACAGCCTACCCGAGGCAATTGCCGTCTTTTCACATTCCGGCGTGTTGATCTTGTCGAATGAGACCTATGAGAAAATGTGGGAGCAGGAGTCCAGTACTATTCTTGGTGATATCAGCATCATCGACTCAACCCGCCTTTGGCAACAAAAGTGCCTGCCCACACCGACATGGGATCTGGCACAAGACTTTATTACCGGCCGGATGCCACGCACAGCGTGGACCGGAGAAATCCATATGAAAGATGACAGGAAAATGAATTGCCGCTTTGCTCCGGTGTCGGGAAACGCAACTCTGATTGCCTTTAGCATGCAAACACAAGACCTAGAAATCAACGCTCCAAGATTGCGCAACGTCGGCTCCGTTTCCTGAAGTCACAAACTTCGGACGAATTGATCGCCCGTGCCGATATGGTCCCTTGAAGGCAATCACATCAACGATATTGTAGGGCCATGTCAGATGACCCGAACTCCTCTCTTTCGCTATTCCTGTCCGATCCCTGCGCAACCAAGGCGCTGGCGATCAAAATTGGCGCACATCTACAGCCCGGCGATACCGTACTTTTGACCGGGCCTATCGGCGCCGGAAAAAGCCACCTTGCCCGCGCCCTTATTCATGACCGCCTCGCCCGGGAAAACCGGATCGAGGATATCCCTTCGCCAACGTTCACTCTTGTTCAAACCTATGAAACCTCGATCGGCGAAATCTGGCACGCTGATCTCTATCGCCTTTCAGGACCGGACGAGGTTTTCGAGCTGGGCCTTTCAGAGGCATTCGACACCGCCATTTGCATCATTGAATGGCCCGACCGTCTGGGGTCAGATGCCCCAGCGTTCGCCCTTTCGATCACCCTTATCCCTGACGCAGAGGGACGCATCGCGCGGATCGAAGGACCAAGCACACGATGGGCCCCCTTACTCGAAAGCCTCGAATGACCCGATCAATTCCAGAGTTTCTTAGCAAATGTGGCTGGGGGAATGCACAACGCGCAGCTCTTGCAGGAGATGCCTCAAATCGCCGTTACGAGCGGCTGACCCGCAAAAATGACCGCGCTGTCCTGATGGATGCGCCACCTGACAAAAATGAGGGTATTCGCCCGTTTATCTATATCGCCCAACATCTTACCGCGCTAGGTCTAAGTGCACCACAGATTATGGCATCAGACCCCCAACACGGGTTCTTGTTACTCGAAGACCTTGGCGACGATCTTTTTGCGCGCCTCCTGTTGCAGCACCCAGAACAAGAGGCCAGTCTTTATCAGGCCGCAACAGACGTCCTGCTCGCTCTTCATCAAGCGCCTTTGCCAACGGGGCTTTCGTGCTACACGCCCGAGCTGATGGCGGGGCTTGGCACTCTGGCCATAGATTGGTACGCGCACCAAGGCCCGCCCGACCCGCAGAACCCCGACCACCGCGCCCTGCGCGGTGCACTCGAAGAGGCACTCTCGCGTCATGCTGCCGATTGTTCTGTTCTTATCCAACGCGACTATCATTCCGAAAACCTGCTGTGGCTGCCCGACCGCACGGGCCCGGCACAGGTCGGTTTGCTGGACTTTCAGGATGCAATGCTGGGCCATCCCGCCTATGATCTTGTGTCACTGCTGACCGATGCCCGCCGCGATGTAACACCACAGACCCAGACCACCGCGCTCGACTATTACATAACCCGATCCAACCAGCCCGATGCCCCGTTCCGGACAGCCTTTGCGACCCTTTCTGTGCAGCGAAATCTACGCATACTCGGGGTTTTTGCGCGCCTGTCGCTGCATTCGGGAAAACCCCATTACATCGACCTGATCCCCCGCGTATGGACCCACTTGCAAGCTGGCCTTGCCCATCCCGATTTGACCGCCCTGCGGTTGATCATCAAACACAGCCTGCCCGCACCAACGCCACAACTTTTGCAAGGATTGAAAGACAAATGCGGCACAATCCCGACGCGCTGATGCTGTTTGCCGCGGGATTCGGCACCCGCATGGGCACTTTGACCAAATCTCTTCCAAAACCGTTAATCAAGGTCGCAGGGCGCCCGTTGCTTGACCACGCACTTGCCCTTGCCGCACCACTTGGCCTTAAGCACGTGGTGGTAAACACCCACTACCGCGCCGAGCAGATTGCCAGACATCTTTCCACCCAACCCGAAATCAAACTCACCTTCGAGAGTCCAGAGATACTTGAAACCGGCGGTGGATTGCGCCACGCATTGCCGCTTCTTGGAACAGGTCCGGTCTTTACCCTGAACACCGATGCCGTCTGGTCAGGCCCTAACCCTCTGGAGTTACTGAACTCTGCGTGGAACTCTCAAGACATGGACGCGCTGCTACTTCTTGTTCACAAGCCGAACGCCCTTGGCCATTCCGGCGCTGGCGACTTCGAAAAAGACGTGAACGGCAGGCTCGTGCGCGGACCTGGCGCGATTTTTTCCGGCGCGCAAATCCTCAAAACCGGTGACCTCGCAACGATACCCGATGCTACTTTCTCGCTGAATGTCGTCTGGGACCTGATGCTCGATCGCAAACGGCTGTTCGGCCTGACCTATCCCGGAAATTGGTGCGATGTCGGTCGCCCCGAAAACGTGCCCCTGGCCACAAGGATGCTAAGCGATGTTTGATATATCCAGCCCCCGCCTTTTCGGGGCCGCCCCCGGTGTTGATTTCCCGACAGCTTTGATCGCCGGTTTGGAAGCCCGCATGGCCGGACGCCCCCCCGAGGCTTGGGCACGCATCACACTTTACGTCAACACTCGGCGCATGCAGCGCCGCTTGCACGAGATTCTAACCGCCGGTCCTCCGCGCCTGTTGCCGAAAATCCGGCTTGTCACCGACCTTGCCGATCTGCCGCAAATCGTGCCCGTACCTCCGGCTTTGCCTGCCTTGCAGGTGAAGCTGCAATTGGCACAACTCGTCACCAGACTTCTTGACAACGATCCGACACTGGCACCCCGATCTGCTGTCTTCGACCTTGCCGAAAGCCTTGCCGCGCTGATCGAGGAAATGCACGGCGAGGGTGTCTCTCCCGACACGTTGCGCGCATTGGACATGGGCGAACACTCCGCCCATTGGGCCCGCTCACTGGCGGTACTGAACATCGTGACCAGCTTTTTTGACGCTGATCCCACCCATCTTCCCGGAAACGAGGCCCGCCTGCGCCGCGTCGTGACGACCCTTGCCGACACGTGGGCAAAGACACCGCCGCATGATCCAATCATTGTGGCCGGCTCGACCGGATCACGCGGCGCCACGCGCCTGTTCATGGAGGCCGTCGCCCGCCTGCCGCAGGGGGCCGTCATCCTGCCCGGATATGATTTTGATCAACCCGACAACGTTTGGCACGGTTTGTCGGATGCCCTCACAGCCGAAGACCACCCGCAGTACCGGTTTCGGGTGCTAATGGACGCACTTGACCTGACCCCACCCGATGTGCAGCCTTGGACCACTCTCGCCCCTCCTGCACCAGAGCGTAACAAACTGATTTCACTTGCCCTTCGGCCTGCACCCGTCACAGATCAATGGCGCCGTGACGGCAAAGCAATGCAAACTGAAGTCCCCGCCGCCGCCGCCGGCATGACCCTGATCGAGGCCCCCTCTCCACGGTTCGAGGCAGCCGCAATCGCATTGTGCCTGCGCGAAGCCGCCGACAACGGCTTGACAGCCGCGCTCATTTCCCCTGACCGGATGCT
>JBLIFE010000156.1:0-5939 GCA_047633515.1 Paracoccaceae bacterium
CGTCGCCGTGGCCGGCATATTTTACGGCATTGCTCAGAACATTCGAAATGATCCGCTCGAGCATGATTTGATCGATGCCGATGATGGTTGGCAAATCCGGTGCAAAGGAACAGCAAAGCCGCAAGCCGTGTTCTTGTGCGTGGCCGCTCCAGCGTCTTTCGGCATCTTCAAGCAGTTCCATCAGCGCAAGGTTTTCGTGCCTCGAGCTTGGAAAAAGCGGTACCTCGCCCGACCACTCGTGAAGGGCGACATCCAGAAGTCGCGCAAGTGTATCGCCGGCAGCCTTGACCCGGTTGAGTTGAAGCTGTGTCTCCCGATCAAGCTTGGCATGGTCAATCAGACGCAGCCCTCCAAGGACATCCGACATGGCCGCGCGCATGTCATGCCCCAAAAGGGCCATATCAGAATGTGCAAGGCGATCTTTGCCTGTTTGTGTGTCCGACACTGGGCGGATCCTGTTCAAGAAAGACTGCAATGGTTGCCATTTTTAGATCAACCTGCCCGTCCGAAACAATAAACGCAAGCACCTCCGGTCTTTGGCGGTCTAGCTTGCGGGATACCCCGCCTTCAAAAGTGCTGTTGCGATTTCGTCCAGAATGACGGGGTCATCGATTGTTGCAGGCATCTTGAAGGTCTCTCCATCGGCGATCTTTACCATTGTCGCACGCAATATCTTTCCCGACCGTGTTTTGGGCAGGCGATCCACAACAGTGGCAAGTTTGAAGGCTGCAACGGGGCCGATTTTCTGACGCATCAGGGCGATGCATTCTGTGACGACCTCCTGTTCGGAGCGGTTGGCCCCTTTGTTCAGGCACAAAAAGCCGAACGGAAGTTGACCCTTCAAAGCGTCGCTGACGCCGATGACGGCGCATTCGGCCACATCGGGATGGTGCGCCAGCACCTCTTCCATCGCACCGGTAGAAAGCCGGTGCCCTGCCACGTTGATGACATCATCGGTGCGCGCCATGATATAAAGATAGCCGTCGTCGTCGATCATCCCCGCATCGCCGGTTTCGTAATAACCGGGGAATGTGTCGAGATAGCTTTTGCGAAAACGCGCTTCGGCGTTCCAGAGCGTGGGAAGGGTGCCGGGGGGAAGGGGCAGTTTTATGGCAATCGCCCCAAGCGTATTCGCGGCTATCGGATGCCCCGCATCATCAAGGATTTGCACGTCATATCCCGGCATCGGCACCGTGGGAGAGCCAATTTTAACCGGTAGCCTCTCGATGCCGATAGGGTTGCCGACGATGGTGAAACCGGTTTCCGTCTGCCACCAATGGTCGATCACCGGCACCTTCAGTTTTTCTTGTGCCCACATGATTGTCGCGGGATCGGCCCGTTCGCCCGCAAGAAAGACGTTCTCAAGCGCACTCAGATCATAATCGGCAATCAATGCGCCGGTCGGGTCCTCGCGCTTGACTGCGCGAAATGCCGTGGGCGCGGTAAAAAAGCTCTTTACCTTGTGCTCTGCGATCACGCGCCAGAACGTACCGGCATCGGGGGTGCCGACGGGCTTGCCCTCGAACACGATGGTGGTGTTGCCGTGGATCAGGGGGCCGTAGCAGATGTAGGAGTGCCCGACGACCCAACCGACGTCGGATGCCGCCCAGAAGACATCGCCGGGATCAACACCGTAGACGTTCTTCATGGTCCAGTTCAGGGCAACCAGATGTCCGGCGGTCGGCCGTACGACGCCCTTTGGCTGGCCCGTGGTGCCAGAGGTATAGAGGATATAGGCAGGATGATTGCCCTCGACGGGCACACAATCTGCCGGTGCCACGCCTTCTTGAAACCCGTGCCAGTCAAAGTCGCGCCCTTCGATCAGGGGGGCGACCTCTTGTGGGCGTTGCAGGACAACACAGAACTCGGGCTTGTGCGTGGCTTGTTCGAACGCACCGTCCAGAAGAGGTTTGTATTTCACGATCCGCCCCGGTTCCAACCCGCACGAAGCGGCGATAATGGCCTTGGGCGTGGCGTCATCAATACGCACAGCCAGTTCCGCAGCGGCAAATCCGCCAAACACCACCGAGTGGATCGCCCCGAGCCGTGCACAGGCCAGCATCGCCTCAAGCGCCTCGGGCACCATGGGCATGTAAATGATGACGCGGTCGCCCTTGATAATGCCTTGCGCGGCAAGCGCACCGGCAAGCCGCGCAACACGTTCTTGCAACTGGCTATAGGTGATGTGCTGCTGTGTAGCGGTGATCGGGCTGTCGTGGATGATCGCCACCTGATCGCCGCGGCCGGCTTCGACATGTCGATCAACGGCATTGTAGCAGGTATTTACCAGCGCATCGGTGAACCATTCATACAGCGGAGCATTTTCGGAAGACAGCGCCTTGGATGGCGGGCGTACCCAGTCGATTGCTTGGGTTGCATCCATCCAGAAAGCTTCGGGGTCGGTCTTCCACGCGGCATAGGTTTCGGCGTAGCCCATGTCAGTTGCTCCTTGTATGATCTGTCTTGGAATACGACGGGCAACGCACACAGGCAAGCCTTTGACCCGAGCGTTGTGTCACAAGTTCTTTCGGTTTGTTGCGTGCCGACGCATGAGAACGACACGAATGCAGTGTCATGACAGTAGGTTGGTGCTATAAGTGTCTCTTGCCATAAACTGTTGCATAGCAAGAGACATTTTGGTCGTCACCCGTATTGGGCAACGGGTGTTCCCGCAAGAGCGGACATATTGTACAAGCCACGTGTGGTAATGGACGGGGTCACGACATGCGCACGGTTTCCCATGCCCATCAGGATCGGCCCTACTTCAAGGCCTTGTGCCTTTATCTTCAGGATGTTGCGAACCCCTGACGCGGCATCTGTCGAGGAGAATACCAGCACATTTGCCGGACCATCAAAGCGGCCGTCCGGCATCAGACGCTGGCGCAATGCAGGGTCAAGTGCGCTATCTACATGCATTTCGCCTTCGTAGCAAAAATCGCGTGTCTGGCTATCGAGGATTTCAAGAGCGGCGCGCATGGCATTTCCCGAGCGCGACGCAAGGTTGCCGAATTGTGAATGCGAGCACAACGCGATCTTTGGCTCCAACCCGAAGCGGCGCACGTGACGTGCAGCCCCGACAATGGTCTCGGCAATTTGTTCGGGCGTGGGTTCGGCATTTACATAAGTGTCGGCGATGAACAGCGGCCCGTCCGGCAAGATCACAAGGCTCAGCGCGCCAACAGGGTGCAATTCTTTGGTTGCCAGCACCTGTGTGACGTAGTTGAGGTGCCATAGATATTGTCCGAATGTTCCACAGATCAGGCTGTCGGCATCACCGCGATGCACCATTACCGCGCCGATGGCGGTGGTGTTGGTACGCATGATTGCGCGGGCCAGATCGGGTGTGACGCCCTTGCGCGAGACCAGCCCGTGGTACGTCTCCCAGTAATCGCGATACCGGATGTCGCTTTCGGGATTGACCAGTTCGAAATCCTTGTCGGGACGGATTTTCAGACCCATCTGCACGCAGCGCGCCTCGACCACTGCGGGGCGGCCAATGAGGATCGGGGTGTCCGAACTCTCCTCGATCATGATCTGTGCAGTGCGCAATACGCGGTCGTCCTCGCCTTCGGCAAAGGTGATTTTGCGCTCTGCGGTGGATGCAGCAGCAAAGATCGGGGTCATCAACATGGCCGACCGGAATACGGACCGGTCAAGTGTCGCTTTGTATGCGCCCAAATCAGCCAAGGGCCGGGTGGCTACGCCGCTGTCCATCGCTGCCTTGGCAACCGCGCTGGCCACGACCCCCACAAGGCGCGGATCGAACGGTTTCGGGATCAGGTAATCGGCCCCGAAGGTCAGTTTCTCGCCCTGGTAGGCGGCGGCTGCCTCGGCAGAAGTGGTGGCGCGCGCCAGTTCGGCAATCCCCGCAATACAGGCAAGCTTCATCTCGTCATTGATATCAGTGGCCCCGACATCCAGCGCCCCGCGAAAAATGAACGGGAAGCACAGCACGTTGTTCACCTGATTGGGGTAATCGGACCGGCCGGTGGCGATAATGGCATCGGGTGCGACTGCGCGGGCCTCTGTCGGGTCGATCTCTGGGTTGGGGTTGGCAAGGGCAAAGATGATCGGCTGCTTGGTCATTTTGGCAACCATTGGCGCCTTCAGTACGCCCGCACCCGACAGGCCCAGAAAAAGGTCGGCCCCGTCAATGACGTCATCCAATGTGCGCAGGTCGGTGTCTTGCGCATAGGCTTCTTTTTGGGGTGTCATTTCCTCTGTCCGGCCCTTGTAGACCAGACCGGCAATATCCACGAGCCAGATGTTTTCCCGCTTCACGCCCAGCTTGACCAGCATGTTGAGGCAGGCAATTCCAGCCGCGCCGCCGCCGGTCGACACCACTTTGATGTCCGGAAATGACTTTTTGGCAACCAAAAGTGCGTTGGTTGCCGCCGCACCCACAACGATTGCCGTGCCGTGTTGGTCATCATGAAATACGGGGATGTTCATGCGTTCGCGGCAGATTTTCTCGACCACAAAGCAATCGGGCGCTTTGATATCCTCAAGGTTGACGGCACCGAAACTTGGCTCGAGGGCACAAACGATGGCGGCAAGTTTCTCGGGGTCGGATTCGTTGACCTCGATATCGAAGCAGTCGATGTTGGCGAACTTCTTGAACAGGACCGCCTTGCCCTCCATCACCGGTTTCGAGGCCAGCGCACCAATATTACCCAGCCCCAGAACAGCCGAGCCGTTGGTGATAACCGCGACAAGGTTTCCCTTGCCAGTGTACTTGGTCGAAAGGGCGGGCACACGGTGGATTTCCATGCAGGCTTCGGCGACACCGGGGGAGTAGGCCAAGGCAAGGTCGCGGCCGTTAGCCATCGGCTTTGTCGCGCGGATTTCAAGCTTACCCGGACGCGGATAGGCGTGATACTCCAACGCTGGTGTCATTTTCTGGTCGCCGGTTTCGTCACTCATTGTGTCCCCCCATTCGAGATCGTTGTCTCTTGGAATTCAACGCATCTGCACAAGATGCTTGAAATTATGTGTGTACTTTTGCCGTATCTTGCAAGAATTGTGGCGAACTACAATCTGTATTCCGGTTGTGCTGGGGGTCACTCAATCGAGGCTTTCCAAAAAAATGATTTTAAAGCAATAGCCTGTATTGGGCCAAGGGTGTCTTTTTTGCTGCTGTTTGTGATCCGGTCTTACGGCACTTGCGCAAAGCTCCGGGAGTTTGGTTCGATGCGCATCAGCCGCTCTCTCCAATCGGCCAGTGTCTCGGGGCGGGCAAGATAGAACCCCTGTGCCATGGGGATACCAAGGTCCTGCACCGCGCGCAACTGATCATGGGTTTCGACCCCTTCGGCGATGACCTCGAAGCCGATTTCCTTGGACAGGCTCATCAGGGCGCCCACAATCGCCTGTTGTTTGCGGTTCTGGCCAAGGGACTGGACCAATGAGCGATCCAGTTTCACAATGTCGACGGGCAGGTCGCACAGCCGTGACAGGTTGGAATACCCTGTGCCGAAATCATCCAACGCGATGCGCACGCCCTGTGCGCGCAAAAAGCCCAGCAGATCGATGGTCGCATTGGCATTCACGATTGCCGCACTTTCGACAATCTCGAAAACGGCGCGCTTTGGATTGATGCCCATCAACAGCTCGTCCAACCATTCCGGAGAGGCGTCGAACGACCGCTTCAGAAACGAGGTCGAGATATTGAAGGCACAAAACATATCCGGTGCGTTGGAGGCAAGATGGGAGGCGACATGGTTGGCGGCGCCAAGCGGTGGTTTGAGTGTGCCGTTATATTGTTTGGTAAACATGTGCATGAATTCACCGGGAAGCCGGATGGTGCCATCGGCCTGAATCCAGCGGATCAATGCCTCGACCCCGACAGGCAAAAGACTGTCAACATCGAACACCGGCTGCACGAAATAGGTAAACTCGTTATTTGCGATGCCTTGCTGCATCTGCTCCAACGTGGGTTC
>JBLIFE010000157.1:0-5904 GCA_047633515.1 Paracoccaceae bacterium
TGAAACGAATTTCATTGACAACAAGTACCCTCGCCCTCCTCGTTGCGGGCCCCGTAGTGGCACAGGAGAACGTTCAGGTGCTCACAGACTGGTCTTACGATTCACTTTATGCCGACGGCTGGAGTGTAGGAAACATGTTCGACGTAACCGAGATCATCGGCGCCAACGGCGAAGATCTCGGGGATGTCGAGAATGTGATCTTTAGCAATGACGGCAAAGTGCTTGGCATCATCGCGCAGGTCGGCGGCTTCTGGGATATCGGCGACACGCATGTCCATGTGCCGTGGAACGAGGTGAATATCGGCGAAACCATCCAGCAGGCACGGGTTCCGATCACCGAAGAAAACGTCGATAATTACGACGTATTCGGTGGCTACTGGGGCAGCGAACCGGTGATGATCGAGGCCGATACCGGAACCACGGATATGGTGGACGACGATCTCGTTGTAGGCCCAGGCATTTTCAAGGCAACCGATCTGATCGGTAGTTACGCCTATCTCTCGGACGGAATGCGCTATGGTTATGTTTCCGACATCATCGCCGAGAATGGCGTGATTTCAGCTATCGTGGCGGCGAATAGACGTGGCGGGTACTATGCCTTTCCTTATTTCTACCACGGTATCTCGCCGATGGGCAGCCCGCAATACAACATGCCCTATAATGCAACCGAAATCGATGCGATCGGACACTTCGATTACGAGCAACTTCAATCGTGGGGGACGGAATAATCACTGATACTGCTCTCCGGAAGTCGGCGGGCGTTGTTGCGCAACTCGCGCTTGAGGCGTGACTGCCCCTTATCCCGCTGACAATAGGCATGAACCTATGCAGAACAAAGTTAACGCCACTCAGCCAGAGCGGCGGTGCGATTGAGCTTGAAATTTGATCGGCTGCAGAGGTGTCTTTCCTGGTTGAAATGGTTGCCATGCTCCTTGAACAGCAAAGATTCTGGCAGGCATCCAAGAGATCATGGAACGCTTTGGCCGGTGCAGTAGTTAACCTTTACAATCAATCATTCGTTTATCCGCACGACGCGCAGCATTTACCCATTCAAGGACCCTAACCCCATGTTGAAAAACCTATTTCTCGGAGCTTTGGCAATGGGGGTTCTCGTCGCAATTGGATTCGGCGTCTATGCCTACAAATCCCCCATCGCCGCTATCACGTCAGATCAACACGCCGAATTTGATCCGGATATTGTTAAAAAAGGCCGGATGCTTGCCTCGGCCGGATATTGTGCGACCTGCCATACCGCCTCTGATGGCGAGCCCTATGCGGGCAACTACGCGATGCAGACGGGCTTTGGCACGTTATATTCAACGAACCTTACTCCCGCCATGGAGACCGGCATCGGGTCTTACTCTGTCGAGGCCTTCCGGCGCGCGATGCACGAAGGCGTTGACCGTGAGGGGCGGCATTTGTTCCCGGCGTTTCCTTATGACCACTTCACAAAGATGACCGACGAAGATGTCGACGCAATCTATGCCTACATCATGACAGAGGTCGCACCGATCGAGACCGTACAGAAACCGAACGAGTTGCCGTTTCCTTTGGACCAGCGTTTCCTTCAGGCGGGTTGGAAACTACTATTTGCGGATCTGGGGCGCTTTGAACCCAACAGCGATCATTCAGATGCGTGGAACCGAGGAGCCTATCTGGCCGAAGGGCTAACGCATTGCGGCGCATGCCACACACCGCGCAACTCACTGGGTGCTGAAAAGACTTCGGAGCAATATGCAGGGGCAGATATCGACAAATGGAGCGCCCCGGCGCTGACGGACACGAACGCATCCGCCGTGCCGTGGACGGCTTCCGAGTTCAAGTCTTACCTTGTGAAAGGAACGACAAACTATCACGGCGTTGCAGCTGGCCCAATGGGGCCCGTTGTTCATGAGGGCGTGCGCGACTTGCCAGAGGGTGACATGGACGCACTCGCGATCTATCTGGCGGATAAAGTCGGAGCGACTGAAGACGATCCGGCACAAAGCGAGGTCGTACTGGCCAGCTTGCGCAAAAACCAGCCTAACCCGCAATACCGTCGCGATTTGGGCGAGCGGCTTTATGCGACGGCCTGTGCTTCGTGCCACTACAACACCGCGCTAATCAATCAGGGGCGGCCTGATCTGGGCATCAACTCAGCGACCAACCTCGAAACACCCAACAACCTGATTCACGTTATTTTGGACGGCATGAACGCCCCTGAGGGAATTGCCGGCGTCGTTATGCCGGGCTTTCGTGGGGCGCTGAGCGATATCGAAATTACAGCGATCGCCGCCTATCTTCGCGATAATCGCGCCGGACAACCGGCTTGGCCAAATCTGGCCAAAACGGTTTCCGATCTTCGCGTCAACGGGCCTGCTGCACACTAAAACCTAAAGGATACAGAAATGATCAAATTCGAGATTAATGGGCGTAGTGTCAGCGTTGACGCCGATCCTAAGACGCCACTTTTGTGGGTGATCCGCGATGAAATTGGCCTGACTGGCACGAAATTCGGTTGTGGCATCGGGCTGTGCGGCGCTTGCACCGTGCATGTCGGCGGGCGCGCGACGCGGTCCTGTATCACAGCACTAACCAACGTTGAGGGCACCAAGATCACGACTATTGAAGGCCTTGACGATCAGGCGAACCACCCGGTTCAAGAAGCATGGCGCAATCTGCGTGTGCCTCAGTGCGGGTACTGCCAGTCGGGTCAGATCATGCAGGCAGCGGCGCTGTTGCAGGACATTCCTGCCCCGACCGACGAAGATATCGATGCGGTCATGACGGGCAATCTGTGCCGATGCATGACCTATCCGCGCATTCGGCAAGCCGTTCGCGAAGCTGCAACCGCAATGACAGGAGCGCAAGGCAATGGGTAACAAATTACTTTCACGCATGACGAATTCCGCCAAGCCAAGCGACCTGACCCGCCGTGGCTTTCTTGTTTCCACAACGGCTGCAGGGGTGGCTTTTGGCTTTCCACGCGTATCATCTGCTGCCATGGATCCCGCCGCGCCAGATGGCATTCCGGTCGAGAGCATCGGTGAAACTTTTGAACCGACCTTGTGGTATTGGATCGACAGCAAAGGTCAGGTCAACGTTAACATAATCCGCGCCGAAATGGGCCAGCACGTCGGCACAGCGATCGCGCGTATCCTCGCAGACGAGCTTGAAGTGGCATGGGAAGACGTCAACATCACCCATGTGGATAGTGCCGAAAAATGGGCCACGATGATCACCGGCGGAAGCTGGTCGGTCTGGCAAAGCTGGCCTGTCTATCGCCAAGCGGGGGCCGCTGGCCGCACCGCTTTGATCGAGGCCGCAGCAGAGCAGTGGCGCGTTGACCCCTCTGATTGCACAGCACGTGCCGGGGTGGTCACTGATGGCACAAACACCATCACCTATGCCGAACTGGTCAGTGCGGGTCTGTCACGCAGCTTTACCGAAGAGGAAATGAAGGCGCTTCCCCTCAAGCCGCATTCCGAGTTGCGCTTAGTGGGCAAGGACGTGACTGCCCTTGATATCGAGAACAAGATCAACGGCAAAGCGATCTACGGTCTGGATGCTAAAGTTGACGGTATGGTCTACGGCGTGCCGATGTTGCCGCCAACCCGGCTGGGGTCTTCGGTTATTTCGGTGGATGTCAGTGCTGCAAAGGGCATGAATGGCTATTTGCAAACGCTAACCCTTGATGATCCGTCTGGTACGGTGCCGGGTTGGGTTGTCGTGTTGGGTGAAACACTGATGGCTGCAAAGTGGGCATCCCAAGTGATCAAGGTCGAATGGGATGCGGGCGAGACAGCTGGTGTGACTGAGGCTGAGATCAACGACCGTTCACGGGCGCTGATTGCCGATGAAACTGCAGGTGCTATTTTGGCAACCGAGACGCCAGATACAACAAGTGCGTTTAGCAGCGCCGCCAATGTGATCGAGGCCGAATATACCACCCAAACCGTGTTGCACTTCCAGCTTGAACCGGTCAACGCGACCGTATTTCAGAACGAAGACGGCATTTGGGAAATTCACACCGGCAACCAGTGGCAGTCGCTTATCCTGCCAACGCTGTCGACTGCGCTAGACGTCCCTGCGGACCGCATTATCATGAGGACCTACATGCTGGGCGGCGGGTTTGGCCGACGCTTGAACGGCGACTATACCGTTCCTGCGGCTCTTGCCTCCAAGGCGCTTGGCGGCAAGCCGGTCAAGTTGGTGTTCTTTCGTGAAGACGATGCGCAATTCGACAGCCCGCGTTCGCCCAGCGTTCAAAAGCTGCGGATGGCATTTGATACGGATAACGCAGTTTTAGGTATGGAACATCACGCCGCCGCTGGCTGGCCAACGGGCGTCGTTGTACCATCTTTCATGCCCAAAGGAGTGAACGGCGAACCTTACGATCCCTTTGCGATTGACGGGGCAGACCATTGGTATTCGGTGGGCGCGCACCGGGTTCGGGCGCTCTCGAACGATCTGGCAAACAAGACGTTTCGCCCCGGATGGTTGCGGTCTGTAGGACCCGGCTGGACGAACTTTGCCGTTGAAAGTTTTATGGACGAGGCGGCACATCAGGTTGAGGCTGACCCGCTTGCTTTCCGGCTTCAGCACCTGAAGGCAGAAGGCTACAACGCCGGATCGGCGCCAAACGCCGTCGGCGGTGCCGCCCGACAGGCGGCAATGTTGCAAAAAGTGGCAGACATGTCCGGCTATGGGACTGCCAACTTGCCAGCTGACACAGCCATTGGGATTGCCACAACGTTCGGCCAGGCGCGCTCCATGCCAACTTGGACGGCAGGCGCTGTTCAGTTGCACATTGATCGCGAAACCGGCGAGATTGATGTGCAAAAGATGTGGCTGGCCTTTGACTGTGGCACAGTCGTTGATCCTGATAGCGCCCTTGCACAATGTGAAGGTGCAGCACTTTGGGGGCTGTCCATAGCGCTTTATGAGGGGACGAAGATTGAAAATGGGAATGTCGCGGACCGCAACCTTGGATCATACACCCCTCTGCGGATGATCGACACGCCGGAAATGGAAATTGCATTCGCCGAAAGTACCGAGGTGCCCGTCGGACTGGGAGAGCCTGGGACAACGGTCATCGCACCAGCGATCGCGAACGCAATTTACAACGCGACTGGGGCGAGGATGCGAAGTTTGCCGATCCGGCCGGATGATATTTTGGCTGCTCTGAACGCGTAAATGACAAAAAGGTGCCCGGGAAATCGGGCACTTTTTCTAACTCAACATTCGTTTGGATCAGCGTTGTTGCAGAACTGACGCCTGAGGCGTGCCTTCCCCTTTCCCCTTTGGGCTCAGGCGACGCGCACGATCTCGGCGGTGCCGGGGGCCGGGAAGCGGTTCATGAGTGCGACGCGGATTTGGATTTCAGCAGTCTGGCGGTCGGGATCTCTCGCGGCGATCCGTTCCCCGAACGCCTTGAGGCAGCGCATCTTTGCCTCGATCCGGCTTCGGGCGTGGTATCCGGTCCAGCGCTTCCAGAACGCCCGGCCATAGTGGCGGGTGGCGCGCAGGGTTTCGTTCCTGGCCGTTGCCGCCGGGCAGTCCTCTTTCCAAAGTCGGCCGTTCTTACGGATCGGAATGATCGGGGTTGCCTGTCGGGCGATGATAGCGGCGTGGCAACGGCGGATGTCATAGGCGCCATAAATTGCCCGGCAGGGTCATGCGAAGCATGATCCCGAGAGGGGGCGGTCACGGTGCTGTCAACCAGCAGGTTCAGCGGACCATCGGCGCGCCGGTAGGGGATCTGGACGACCAGTGTTTCTGCCGTCGACACAAGGTCGAATAGTCCGGCACGGTCCAATCGAGGTCCGCCATCTTCGACAGGCTCGCCACCATGCCTGTCGTTTGCCGCAAGGGCAGCTTGAACAGGACCTTGATCATCAGACAGAACTGGATCGCTACATCGGA
>JBLIFE010000158.1:0-5859 GCA_047633515.1 Paracoccaceae bacterium
GCAATTTGCCCGTGAAACGGGTGTGGACGCAATGGCGATATCGGTTGGGAACGTCCATTTGCAACAAGATAAGGAAGGCGGGCTGGACGAGGCGCGCATTCGTGCCATCGAGGCGCTGACAAACACGCCTTTGGTTATTCATGGCGGCTCCGGCGTGCCAGTGGCGCAACGCATGGCGCTTGCCACGGGATCACGTGTTTGCAAGTTCAACATCGGCACCGAGTTGCGCATGGCCTTTGGCGACGCCCTGCGCACGGCTGTAAACCGTGATCCGTCACGCTTTGACCGCGTGACGATCCTCAAAGAAACACATGACCCGCTGGTCGCCAAAACCCGACAGGTTTTGCGCGCCTTTGGCCACCCCACAAAAGGATAACAGATGCTGCGGATTGGACTATTGGGATGTGGCCGGATCGGTCATGTGCATGCCCGCTCGTTGATGCGGCTGGATACGGCAAAACTTGTGGCCGTCTCGGACGCCTTTGCGGATGCGGCTGAAACCCTTGCGGCAGCGACAGGGGCCGCAGTGCGCAGCACCGAAGATATCCTTTCGGCAAGCGACATCGATTCCGTTATCATCTGCACTCCGACCGACACGCATTACGCGCTGATCCACGGGGCTGCACAAAACGGCAAGGCAATCTTTTGCGAAAAGCCCGTCGATATGTCTGCTGACCGGATTGTCGAGTGTATCAAGGTGGTAACGCAGAACAATGTTGCCTTCCTGACCGCATTCAACCGCCGCTTTGACCCCAATTTCGCGGCTATCCAGTCGCGCATTGCCGCTGGTGAAATCGGCGCGGTCGAGATCGTGACGATTTTGTCGCGCGATCCCAACCCGCCCCCTGTCAGCTATATCAAAAGCTCTGGCGGAATTTTCCGCGACATGATGATCCATGATTTCGACATGGCGCGGTTCTTGCTTGGCGAAGAGCCGGTACAGGTCTTTGCCGTCGGTTCAGCATTGGTTGATCCTGCAATCGGCGCGGCAGGCGACGCCGACACCGCGGCGGTTACGCTGACGACTGCAAGCGGCAAGATCTGTCAGATCTCGAACTCCCGCCGTGCGACGTACGGTTATGATCAACGGGTCGAGGTCCATGGCTCCAAGGGGATGTTACGCGCAGAGAACATCCTTGAGAATGCGGTTGAATCCGCGACCGCGGCGGGCTTTCGTCGGGCGCCTACACTGAACTTTTTTCTGGAACGCTACGAGGCGGCATACCTGTCGGAAATTGCGCATTTCGTGACGGCTGTGGTGAATGGGTTACCTCTTTCGCCGGGGATTACCGACGGGCTGCGCGCGCAACGGATTGCTGATGCCGCGACCTTGTCGTGGACCGAAGGGCGACCCGTCACTCTTTAGGGGGCATCAGACAAGGTGCAGCCGCCGCGATCAATTGGCGCCCCCGGGAGCATAAGCCCGCGAAGGGCGCCAAAAAGCCGGAACCTGCTCCCGAACGGCAGCAATGACGCTCGCAAATAGGGCGGCCTTGAAATGGATCGCGCAGAACCCTGTACGCAGTTACAGGACCGGCGAGATTTCCGTGCCAGAACGCATTATCGAGCACGGTTTCGCGGCGGTATAGCGCTAGCGCATGACAAATGGGTTTGCCATGGGCGTGCTGGCGGTGCTGATCCAAGTGGTTTTGGTGCGGGTATAATCCAGGATTGCCTCTTGCCCGGCCTCGCGGCCATAGCCCGACTGGTTAAAGCCGCCGAACGGGGCGATGGGCGACACCGCGCGATAGGTGTTGACCCAGCAAATACCGGCTCGCAACCGTTTTGACACCCGCAACGCTCGCGCGACATCTTGTGTAAACAGCCCCGAACCCAGCCCGAAATCTGTCGTGTTGGCCAATGCGATTGCCTCGTCTTCGGTGTCAAACGGCAAAAGGGACATCACGGGGCCGAACATCTCTATTTTGAGCGTTTCAATGGTTGCATCGGGGCATTCCACAAGTGTTGGCTGCATGTAGTTTCCCGCGCGCTCCACTGCGGTTCCGCCAAAGCGGACCCTTGCCCCCTGTTCGCGAGCGCGGGCGAGGGTCCGGCTGATCGTGTCAATCTGTGCGCTGGTGCAAAGTGGCCCGACATTTGTGTCTGCCGCTGTCGGGTCGCCTACGACGATCCGGCTGGCCTTTTGCTCGATCAAAGCGGCCAGTTTTTCGAAGATCGGCCGGTGGATCAGCCCGCGTGATCCGGCGACACACGATTGCCCTGAGGCGCCGAAGTTCCCAGCAATCAACCCGTTGGCCGCACTCTCCAGATCGGCATCCTCGAACACGATGATCGGAGACTTGCCGCCCAGCTCCAGCGTCGTGACGGCAAAATTCTCGGCTGAATTGCGTACCACATGACGGGCGGTTTCCGGCCCGCCGGTGAACGCGATGCGATCAAGGCGCGGATGGCGGGTTAACGGAATAGCGCAGTTTTCGGCGTCTCCGGTGACAACAGACACCACGCCGCGTGGAAAGCCGGCCTTTTCGATCAGGCGCGCAAACTCCAGAATAGGGGCCGGCGCGATTTCCGAGGCCTTCAGAACCACAGTGCATCCCGCAGCAAGCGCCGGCCCGAGTTTGGTTGCCGCAAGGAACATCTGCGCATTCCACGGGACGATAGCCGCCACGACCCCGATGGGTTCACGTTGGGTGAAGACATGCATGTCGGGCTTATCGATCGGCAGCACGCTGCCTTCGATCTTGTCGGCCAAGCCGGCGTAATAGCGATAATAATCTCCGACATACCGCGTTTGACCTGTGGTTTCGGCCAAAAGTTTGCCGCTGTCTTGCGTCTCGATCCGGCCAATATGATCGGCGTGTTCTTCGATCAGATCTGCCAGCCGATAGAGCAGTTTGCCGCGTGCGGTCTGTGTCATGTCGCGCCACAACGGGTCGTCAAGCGCACGAGCGGCAGCGGCGACAGCCCGTTCCACATCTGCAGGGGCGGCGCAGGCGAATGTTGCCCATGTCTGTCCTGTTGCGGGGTTTTGCGTCTGCATGATCTGGCCGGTGTCGCCCTCGATCCAGTCGCCGTCGATGAATAGTTGAAAGTGCGGTAAGTCGGTCATCATGCGATCCTCAGGAAAAAGCGGGCATTACATCGTTGATAAAGCGGGTGAGTGAGGCGCGCTTGCGTTCGGCACTCATTCCGCTGTCGATCCAGAACGAAAACTCGTCATAGCCAAGGTCCTCGTATCGCTTGATCCGGTCAATCACTTCCTGCGCAGTGCCGATGGTTAGATCACGCTGCATGTTTGCGGGCGACATCATTTTGTTCGCGGCAATCTCCTCGGGGGACAAGGGGGCGATCAGGCCTTGGTGGACGGGGCGTTTGTTTTGGAACCACGCACCGAAATAGCAGTAAAAGCGGCTTAGTTCTTGCGCGGCGCGGGCGGCATCTTCGGCATCTGCCGCCACATAGCTGTGATGCAGCAGCATGATTTTGGGCCGTTTCCCCTCATGGCTTGCGCAGGCATCGTTAAAGCGCCCCATGAGGGTTTCGATTTCTTCGTGCCCTTGCCACAGGGGTGTGACCTGCACGTTGAAACCGCTGTGCACGGCAAAGGCGTGGCTGTTTGGGTCGCGGGCCGCGATCCAGATCGGGGGGCCGCCCTTTTGAACAGGTTTCGGGGCCGAGGTGGTTGAGGGAAAGTTGAAATATGCGCCTTCATGGGCGCAATCGCCCTCCCACAATTGACGCAAAAGCGGGGTTGTCTCGCGCATCCGCTGGCCGGCTTCCCACGCGTCCATTCCGGGCATCAAGCGTTCATATTCATAGGAATATGCGCCGCGCGCAATCCCCAGTTCCAGCCGCCCGCCGGTCATGAGGTCAGTGGCGGCCGCCTCACCGGCCAGTTTGATCGGGTGCCAGAAGGGGGCAATGATTGTGCCTGTTCCCAACTTCACATTTTTTGTGCGGTGTGCCAGATCGACAAGGGTCAAAAACGGGTTGGGCGCGATCGTGAAATCCATCCCGTGATGCTCGCCGGTCCAGATCGCGCGCATGCCGCCCGCGTCGGCCAGTTCACATAAACCGACAAAGTCCTGATACAATCTCTCATGTGACTGGTCCGGTGTCGTGCGTTCCATGTGGGCAAAAAGAGAGAAATCCATCTGTCAGGTCCTGTCGTTCGAAGAAGAGGTGGCAAGGTCTTTTGAGGGTCGTGTGATGGCGCATGAGCGGCGCGGGAAAGGTCATGGCGACCATGTGGAGAGACATTGGGAAAGTATCGGGTCAAGCGTTTCAGGATGGGTCATTGGCATCATGTGGGCGGCACCCTCGATAATGATTGCGTGTCCTTTCGGAGCCAGGGCAGCCATGGCATGCGACATCGCGGGTGTTGAATTGGGTTCTTCGCTGCCTGTGATAAACAGGGCGGGGCAGGGCAGTGTTGCAAGGCTTTCGGGGGCGGGGCCGTTCTCATGGGCAAAGACGGAATAGGCTGCCTTGTAGCCCGCAGGCGGGACATCTTGCAGCCATTGGCGACAGGCCCGCGCGGGGGATGTTGTCGTGTCAGCGAACCAGCGTTGCAAAGGTCCGGCAGGATCCGGCACGCTGTCTGCCGACAAGGCCTGAGCCCTTTGGTGTACGGCAGCGGTGGCCGCTTGCGAGCGTTGAAAAATGGCGTTCAGAGCGATCACGCCGCGTATTTTTTCAGGAAAGCGGATGGCCAGATCAAGTGCGATCATCGCACCCATTGAATGGCCCAAAACGCAGAACGGCCCGTCGGCGGCCTCAGCGATTGCATCGGAATAATCCGCCAAGGTGCCTTGGTGCGCAAATGCGACGCTTTCGCCGTGGCCGGGCATATCAGGGGCAATGATCCTGAACCTGCCTTTTAGCATGTCTATCTGGGCGTTCCACGCCTCGGCTCGCAGGCCGACACCGTGCAGCAACACGATCGTGGGGCCGACCCCCTCCCGAACGGCCCTGAGGCCCCCGAAATCAGACCGAGGCCGGGTTGTCCAGATCATGACCCAGCTCCTTGAGATCCTGATACCGGTCGCCGATCCGATGATGTGGGCGGCCTGTTGTGGCGCCGCCAAGGACGACCACAATTTCGTCGGCCCGAGGTGCATCGGGAATGGCAAATTGCAGCGTCAGGTAATGTGAGCGCCGCCCTGCGTCGTTCTTGTCCATCATCGGAACCATGACCGGTGCATTCGCCGGCCCGCGGGTGTTGCTGAACGAAAGGTATGATTTTGCCTGCACGGCTTCGCGGTAATGATTGCCAAAGCGTAACGTGTGGATCAGGCCAGAGCCGTGCTCGACTTCGCCGTCCAACCCCACAACCGCCGCTTTGCCGTAGGCCTCGATGGCGTCGCCCGACCCTGCCAGCACAAGCATCCGGCGGGTCAGTTCCGCCCCCAAAGGCGGACCGAAACTGCGGATTTCGGGGCCAAGATCCTCAACAAAGCGTCCGGCCCACGGGTTTTTTACAACCGCTGCTACGGCAAACATACGCCACGGTGTTGTCACGGCGCGAAACCCTTCGATCAGGGTTTCGTCCTCAAAGGTTACGAATTTTCGGATTTCCGGGGTCATAGTATCCACATTTTGTTTGTTGTGGTGACCTTGCCTGAATGCAAAGTTTTGACCAGCGATCAATTCTGAGGCACAAGCATTAGTAAAACTAATGGCTGGGTTATTCCTGTGGCGCGCTCTCTTCCTCCTCTTGGCTGGTTTCGGTCTTTCGACGCAGCAGCGCGGCATCTCAACTTCACTGTTGCAGCCCGGGAACTCGCCCTGACCCAATCGGCGGTCAGTCAACAGGTGCGGTCTCTGGAAACCAGGTTGGGCGTGCAGCTTTTTGTGCGTCTGCCGCGTGGATTGGCGTTGACGGATGAGGGGCGCACA
>JBLIFE010000159.1:0-5811 GCA_047633515.1 Paracoccaceae bacterium
CCGGAAGCGAAGCCGAATGGCGCGCGCGCCCCTTCCTCAGCCAGTCGAACTGCTTTGTCGTGCCTCCGCTCAAATTCGCGACCGAAAGCTGCGAGGCCATGGAAGTTGCGATTGAGATCGGCATGCCCGTCCTCCTTCTGAGCGCGGGACAGGCCGTGGCCGAGTGCCTTGCTGGTCTGGTTTATGTGAACGCCCTAAAACCCGGTCATCCCGCAATTTTCGGCACATAGCCCTTTGTCAGTGACCTGCGCACCGGCGCCATGTCCGGAGGATCAGGCGAGCAGGCGCTTTTGACTGCGGCCTGTGCTCAAATGCACCGTTACTACGGCCTGTCGGGGGGGGCTGCTGCGGGTATTGCGGACAGCAAACTGCCCGACATGCAGGCCGGCTGGGAGCAGGCGATGTCGAATGTGATGGCCGGACTTTACGGCTTGAACATGGTCTACGAATCGGTTGGCATGCACGCTTCTCTTCTCGGATTTTGTTTTGAAAGCCTGATCTTGGGCAACGATATGTTGGGGCAGGCACAAAGATGCGTCCGCGGGATCGAGATGGACGAGGACACCCTCGCCATTGAGGCCATGCGCGGGGTTTGTATCGGCGGGGCCGGTCATTACCTCGGGTCGGCTGATACATTGGCACGGATGGAGCGGGATTACTTCTATCCGACCCTTTCCGACCGTTCCTCGCCCAATCAATGGGTAGAAAAGGGCACGCCTGATCTTGTGGAGCAGGCCGCCCGACGCAAGGAAGAGATATTGGCAGCCCCGTCATTGCGCCTGATCGACCCGAAAGCAGATGCATGGATCCGAGCTAATTACGATATCGCCCTGCGGCTTTGGCAATAATGCCCGCCCGTTGGCAAAGCCTCGGCAGACCGAACAAAAGGCTGCCGGACACGGAATACTGAACAGATTGAAAAGTACGCCAAAGATCTTTGATCATGTCGCACAACAAGCTGTTAATTTTTATAGACTAGCGTCCGCATCATTGCCTTTTGCAGCGATTTGGATGAACCGACATGACGCCGACACAAACGGGCGAAGTAACTCTGAGTGACGCCGCCGTTCGCGTGGCATGGCGTCTGCGAAGAGCGTCCCTTGCGCCGGTGCGTATTGCATTTATGGTTGCGATGGTCGATCTGTTCTCGCTCCCGTTGGCCATCTGGTTCGGAATGTTTGCCGCCCCCGCCGCCGCCGGGTTTGTGTCGCTACAGTCGCTCTGGGTTGCGGCTTTGGTGTCTGTTTGTTCGGTTCTGACGATCGCCACATTGGGCGGGTACAACACAGAGCGTTTGTCGCGGCTGTTCCGTGCTCTTGCAATCGCGATTGCCGGCATTGGCCTGTCCCTGATCGCTATGGCGATGATCTCGGGTAAATTGGGTGCCTTGCCGGTGTTCTGGGCCTTTGTCTTTGCTGGCATCCTGACCACGCTACAGCGCCTTGCAGTCACAAGGGCCATCAAATGGGCTGTGGAAACCGGCCTGACAGAGCGACGCGCCGTGATCGTCGGTGGAGGGCACGAAGCGGAACGGTTGATCAGGGGGCTGGCCCAACGCGCCGGAAACGACGTACGGATCTGGGGTATTTTTGATGACCGGAATGGCAAGCGCTCGCCGGATCTGGTGCTGGATGTACCGAAAATCGGCAGGTTTGACGACTTGGTGGAATTTTGCCGCCGGGCAGAGGTCGACCTGATCATCCTCACCCTGCCTCCCGAATCCGAAGAACGGATCGGTTTTTTGCTGAACAAATTTAAAGTCCTACCTGTCCCTGTTCATCTCTCGGCATACAGCAAGGATTTCGCGTTCCGCGACGACCCGAGAGGCACGGCAAGTGCGCTGTTGCCCGCAAGCTTTCGCGCCGAACGCCGCTTGGCCAAGCGGTGTTTCGATCTGTTCTTCGGTTGGATCATGCTGATCAGTCTTGGGCCGTTGATGGCGCTGATCGCCCTTGCCATCCGGATTGACACCAAAGGACCGGTATTTTTTCGACAAATGCGCCACGGGTTCAACGATACCCCCATCACCGTGTGGAAATTCCGGACGATGCACCATGCCATGCAAGACCCCGGCGCAGAAAAGGTCGTTACAAAGGGCGACCTCAGAGTGACCAGACTGGGTCGGATCCTGCGCAAGACGTCGATGGACGAGTTGCCACAATTGTTTAATGTGATCTCGGGAACCCTGTCACTTGTCGGTCCGCGCCCGCATGCTTTGAATGCCCGCTCAAGCCGGCAGGTAAAGTTTGACCAGATCGTCGAAGGATACTCGGCCCGCCACCGCCTGCCTCCGGGAATAACAGGATGGGCACAGATCAACGGTTGGCGCGGCGAGGTCGATGACCCCGAAAACTTGCGCCAACGCGTGGCGCACGACCTGTTTTACATCGAAAACTGGTCGCTCTGGTTCGACATAAAGATCCTGCTGCGCACCCCGACAAGCCTGCTCGACACCCAGCGCGCTTATTAAGCCCGCTCACGGACGCCAAAACCGGACCCGTCCAAAAACATATCACGCCAATGCGCACCAGAGAGTGTGTCAACCTGCGGCTTTGCGTTGACAATACCGTCTCTCCCCCCGCACTCTGCCTTCAGAACTCTTGAAAAGCCGGCATTCAGACCGGCACACAAGATCATGAGCATCAGAACCGGGAGGACCCACGATGACCTTGAACAGACGCCAGACCTTGCAGAGATTGGGCGCAAGCGCGCTTGTAGCCGGGCTTGCGACACCCGCGCTTGCCTCTGGAAAAATTACTGTCGGGGCACTTCGCCTCACCAGTCATGCAGCCAGTTTTGTTGCCGTCGAGCGTGGCTATTTCAAAGCCGCCGGAATGGATGTCGAACTGCGCTTTTTCGATGCCGCGCAGCCGATGGCGGTGGCCATTGCATCGGGGGATGTGGACTTTGGGATAACAGCCATATCCGGCGGCCTTGTATCACTCGCCCAAAAAGGCGCGCTCAGAGTCATCGGCGGGGCATTGCAGGAAGAAGCCGGCATCGACGGGCAAAAGATTCTGGTGTCGGATGCCGCCTTCCAGTCCGGTGTCACTGCGCCGAGCATGCTTGACGGGCGCAGCTTTGCCATAACGCAGGCCGGATCCTCTTTTCACTACATGGGATCGAAAATTGCCGCAGCCGAAGGGATCGACATGCGGTTCAGACCCCTGCAAAAAGTCGGTGCCATCATCGGCGCGCTTAAATCAGGTCAGATAGACGCATGGTCCATCGTGCCGCATATTGCCAAGGCGCTGGCCGGATCGGGAGCGGTGCACATTATAGGAGATGTTGCCGATTACATACCCGACTATCAGGTCACCACCGTGTTCACATCAACGGCCAATACAACAACAAACCGTGCCGCATCCGAGGCCTTCCTCAAGGTGTTTTCACGTGGCATCGAAGACTTCAACGCGGCGTTGGTCGACAAGACACTTGGCGATGCAGCCCGCGACGAGATGGTTTCGCTGATCCACAAATATGTCTACACGGACCGTCCGATCGAACGGGCCGCGCCGTCTATCATCAACGGGGCGATGCGCTTGAACCCGAATGCCGGATTAACGCGCGCCTCGGTTCAGGATCAACTGGATTGGTTCAAGTCCAGTGATCTGATCGACGCAGACGTGACTTATGACACTGTGGTTGACAGCAGCTTCGTCGCAACGATCTAATATGCCGGAACAAGGCGTGCGGGGGGGCAAACGCCCCCCCGTGCTGCTGACGGAGACACCAAATGGACCTTTCCCTTTCCGGCATTTGCCATTCCTACGGGGAGGTAGAGGTGCTGCGCGATGTGTCATTGCATATTCCCAGTGGACAGATTGTCTGCGTTGTGGGGCCCTCGGGTTGCGGCAAATCCACCTTGTTGCGTCTTGTTGGCGGGCTTGAACGACCCGATGCCGGAGATATCCTGCAACTGGGCGCGCCCCCTGAAGGGTGCCTGAACCCACTGACTTACGTGTTTCAGGACTTTGCGCTGCTGCCTTGGCGCAGTGTCGAGGGAAACGTGCGGCTTGTTCTCGAAGATCGTGATCTAACCCGCGCGCGCACCGAAGAGATCATAACCGATGTTCTGGCACGCACGCGCCTGAGCGGTTTTCGCAAAGCCCTGCCGCGGCAACTGTCGGGCGGCATGAAGCAACGGGTGGCCATCGCCCGCGCGCTTGCAGTCAACCCTGCGGTCATGTTGATGGATGAGCCGCTTTCGGCGCTCGACAGTCAGACCCGTGAGCTGATGATGGACGATCTGGTAAATCTGTGGCTTCGTCAGCCGTTTACGGCGATTTACGTCACTCACAATCTGGCCGAAGCAGTGCGGCTTGGACATCAAATTGTTGTTTTGTCACGGCGGCCAGGACGGATCAGACAGATCGTAGCCATTGACAAACCCCTTGCCGAACGTGGCCTTGCGGACCCCGATCTCGAGGTCCATCAAAAAGAGCTTTGGCATCTGATGCGCGAAGAGGCACGCGCCGCCGACGAGGAGCTTTTGAATGACTGAAACCGAACAATCATCGCAGAAACAACCCGTTGAGTTTCGAGGCGGCGGGTTTGCCCCGACAGCCAAACGCGGGGTCGGGGCTCTTGTGTTTGTTCTGATTGTCGCGGTGATGGAATGGGGCACCCGTGCGGGATGGATTTCAAACCTGACATTGCCGTTGCCGTCTGACGTGCTGGCCACATTCGGCGAACTTTATCGCACCGGACGGTTGTGGGAGCACCTGGTGCCCTCGGTTACCCGTCTGGCCGTCGGGGCGATGTTCGGCGTCAGCGCAGGCATCGCGGTGGGTATCTCGATCGGGTTGTTTTCCTATGTCCGCGCCGGGCTTGTCCCCTTGGTTGCAGCGATATTTCCGATCCCTAAAATTGCCCTTTTACCGCTTTTTGTGATCTGGTTCGGCATTGATGAAACTTCGAAATACGCGTTGATTGCGTTTGGCACATTTACGCCCACGGTCGTGGCGACCTATGGCGCCGTCGATAATGTGGACCGGACACTCATTCGTATGGCCCAAAGTTTCGGGGTGCCGTGGTGGTCGATCGTGCGCAAAATTGTCATTCCCGGGGCGATGCCCGGCATTTTGTCGGGGCTGCGGATCAGCCTTGCCATCGCGATCATCCTGCTTGTTGCGGCCGAAATGCTGGGCGCGGAACGTGGCATCGGCGCCTATATCCTTGAAGCGGGATCTCTTTATGATCTCGAAAGGTTGTTCGCCGGCGTCACACTCCTGTCGCTCATCGGATTGATTGTCAGCTTTGTTATCGGGCGGCTTGAAAAAGCGTTGCTGGGGTGGCGCAGCTAAAGGTGCACAATCACCGCTGCCCAAAATAATAGAGCAAACTCTGGCGCGCCTCGAAGAACGGGTACAGATCAACGTCCTGATGCGAGACCATGAACGTCGTTGTGCCTGATGAAACTGCAATGGCTACAACAAACAGCGGGACCATCCACCGTTCAACCGCCGGCTCTGGAAGCGGCTTGCCCGCAGCACGCCACGCCACAAAGACTACCAGAAACGCCATCAGGATCGACATTGCATCCCATCGATGTATGTCCGTGGCGACGAACCGCAAGGCCATCGGCGCAAGCGCGGCAAGGATCCCAAGAGCAAGCGTCAGCACCCCCATCCGACCCTGCCGGGTGGTCGTCCAGAACAGCAGCAACAAGGCCACAAGCGAAGGCGCAACGATTACAATTGAATCCACATGGGCAATAAAACCGATATCGGTGCGCAGCACACTCAGGCTGCTGGCCCCCTTTTCGCTGATCACTTCAAACAACAAATAAGTCAAATCGAAGTCGGCAAC
>JBLIFE010000160.1:0-5802 GCA_047633515.1 Paracoccaceae bacterium
AGCGTTACCGTCTTGCCCGTTCCCGTCGCTCCCGCGATCAAGCCGTGCCGGTTGGCATACTTCATCAGCAGCGTCTGGGGCTCGACATAACCTTCGCCGCCCCCTCCCACAAAAATCCGGTCCATTTGTGCTCCTCATGCCAGCCCTCGCCGGTGACAAAATCCCGCAGTTGCAAAGCTTTGCATCCCGCCCTCTCAACCATACTGTGTTAACTTGTTTGTGTCAGTATCAAGATGCGCCGAGGCCGGTAGTGGTGCCGGTGTCTGCGACAAATTCCTCCCTGTCAGACTTGCCGCGTCAACGGGCGCGGCATTTTTTGGTCGGGCCCCCATACCAACGCCGCCCGGTATGCGCCCCGCCAAAGCGCGCAGGCAGGCTTGCAGATCACTGCAATTGCGGAAATTTTCATCGAAAGATCAAATTGTTACCAACCACCAGATTTTTAGTTGACGAGGGTTTTCGCGTGGCCTAGCGTTAAAGTCATAAGTCGGCCCGTCCGGCAGGGAGTAAAAAAACAAATAGAAAGAGGGTCCTTGTGAGGGCCCTTTTTCAATTGTGGAATTGATGGCACGCCCCTTGCGCAGAGGCACTGGAATCTCTCCACACACTTGTTATCTCTTTGAGGTCGGCCCGACGAAAAGTCGTTGATTTGTGACCTGACATGCAGAAAAAGCCATGCTACACGGAACCACAGAACACGAAAACAGGCTTGGTTGACTCATGTACACTCTGATCCGCACATTGTCCTTCACAGCGTTGCTTGCCCTTTGCGGGCCGGCATTCGCACAAAGCTCCGGCACGACGACAACGGCGTCGCCCGTTGGCGAACTTGCGATGGGAGAAGAGGTCGTCGATCCTCTGGCACCCGGAACCATCTATGCGCGCGAGGTGTCGGGCGACTGGGAAATTCGCTGTATCCGCGTTCCCGAAGGCCAGATCGAGCCGTGCAACCTGTACCAGTTGCTGAAGGACGGGGAGGGTAACAATGTTGCCGAGATTACTCTGTTTGCCCTTCCGCCAGGACAAAAAGCTGCCGCCGGAGCACAAGTGATTACGCCCCTCGAGACCCTGCTCACCCAGCAGATTACATTGTCTGTGGATGGCGGTGTCGAAAAGAAGTATCCTTTTGCCTTCTGCAACCGGATCGGGTGCTATTCGCAACTCGGGTTCACAAATGACGACGTGCTGGCGTTTCGTCGTGGCGTCAAGGGGATGATAAAGATTGTTCCCGTCGGCGCACCGGCCGACACGACTGTAGACCTTGAAATATCTCTGGCAGGGTTCACCGCCGGATTTAACATCGTGCGCCAGAACGCTCTGGATGTGGCTGAAAGCCAAAACTAAAGCGCGTGCCGGATAAAACGAAAAAGACCAAACCGCTATACCGACAGGATGGCGGTTTTTTTATCCTACGAAAGACCGGTCAGATACGGCGCAGCGCAAGAACCGCATTCAACCCGCCAAAGGCAAAGGCGTTCGACAACACCACGTCCACTTGTACCTGACGCGCAACATTGGGCACCACATCAAGCGCGCATTCCTCATCGGGTTCCTGATAACCGATCGTGGGTGCAATGATCCCATCACGCAACGCCATGATGCAGGCCAACAACTCCACCGCGCCGGTCCCGCCAATCAAGTGGCCGTGCATCGACTTTGTCGAAGAGATCATCAAGCGGTCTGCATGCGCACCAAAGACCGACGAAACGGCGGCGCATTCGGTTTTGTCATTGGCCGCAGTTCCCGTGCCGTGCGCGTTGATATAGCCCACGTCCTCAGGGTTGACCCGCGCATCGCGCATTGCCCCCGAGATTGCCCGCGCAGCACCTTTTGTAGAGGGCATGACAATATCGTTGGCGTCGGATGTCATTGCAAAGCCGATCACTTCGGCCATGATCTGCGCACCGCGCGCACGCGCGTGCTCGTATTCCTCGAACACAAAGACCGCCGCCCCCTCGCCTTGCACCATCCCGTTACGATTGCCGGAAAAAGGGCGGCAGGCATCGCGCGACATCACCCGCAACCCCTCCCACGCCTTGATCCCCCCGAACGAGAGCATCGCCTCTGATCCGCCGGTAATCATGACAGGGCTGGCCCCGCCGCGTACAAGGTGAAACGCCTGCCCCATTGCGTGATTGCTCGAGGCGCAGGCCGTTGCCACAGTGTATGACGGCCCCATCAGACCGTATTCCATGGACACATGGCTGGCACTGGCATTGTTCATCAACTTTGGCACCACAAAGGGATGGACCCGATTTTTTCCGTCTTCATAAACCGAGCGGTAATTCTCGTCAGACGTGTTCACACCCCCGCCCGCAGTGCCAAGAATGACACCGGTTGTCATGCCCAGATCACCATCAAATCCAAGCCCCGATTGCACGATCGCCTCTTTTGCCGCCAACAGCGCGAATTGCGTGAAGCGGTCATAAAGCGCAATCTGTTGCCGGTTGAAGAACTGCTCGGCAGAATAGCCTTTGACTTGTCCGCCGATCTTGATCGAAAGACGCTCTATGTCACGGACCTGAATGGGGCCAATCCCGCAACGACCCTCGGCCATCGCCGCATAGGTTTGCGGGGCCGACATCCCAAGGGCATTGATCGTTCCGGCACCGGTGATGACAACGCGTTTCATGGCGCTCGCATCACGTCTTTTGCTGCGCGATCAAACCATCAACGGCTGTGATGATGGATTGAACCGACGAAATATCAAAGTCGTTCTTGTCAGGCTCGTTGGCGTTGAACGGCACCGAGATATCGAACGCTTCTTCGATCGCAAAGATACTTTCGACCAGACCAAGACTGTCGATGCCCAGATCTGCAAGAGTTGAGTCACGCGCGATGTCCGAAGGCTCCAGAATAGCCTGCTCCGCAATGATCCTGATAATGGTGTCTTCCACGCTGTTCGACATACTACCTGTCTCCTTCGCTTGCCACCGCTGATCTAGTCGCTTGGCGCGTTCTTGGAAAGAACCTTTCGAAGCAGCCTTGGCAGACGACGCAAGGATTTATAGGCCTCGATGCTCTCTTTCATCGGCATTGCCGGGTTGCCCAGCATCACGCGCCCCGCCGGTTGATGGGTCCGCAACAAGGTGCCGGCCCCCGCAATCACGTCATTGCCGATCCTGAGATGGTCGGTAACACCGACTTGCCCGCCCAGAACAACCCTGTCCCCCAGTTCGGTGGATCCGGCAATACCGACCTGCCCGCACAAAAGACAATCGCGGCCGATTTTTGCATTGTGGCCAACCTGTACCAGATTGTCGATCTTGGTACCGTCCCCGATCACTGTATCCGCCACAGTGCCCCGGTCGATACAGGAATTCGCCCCGATTTCGACATCGTTTCCGATGCGCACCGCCCCCAGCGAATGGATGCGTGCATAGGCCTGTTGCCGGTGGCCTTGTGCATCGCCAAGCGAGGCCCTGACCGCCTCGACGGCGCCAGTTTCAGGGGTCACGAATGAAAAACCGTCGCCGCCGATGACAGCCCCCGGTTGCGCAATAAAACGGTCCTTGATGTGCACCCGCGCGCCGATCCGCACACCTTCGAGAACAAGCGCGTCCTGTCCGATAACAACATCCGCCGCAATACTGACAAGAGCCGCAATACGCGCGCGCGCGCCGATCCGCGCCCGCGCACCAATCACGACCAGCGGGCCAATCGCGGCCCCTTCGCCGATCTGGGCCGTCGGGTCGATAACTGCACTCGGGTGAATACCCGGAGCGATCTGGGGGCCGGTGTCCATCATAGCCGTGAGGCCAGCCATGGCAAACCGCGGCCGCGGCACGAAAATAGCAGCCCGAAGGTTGTAATCGCCGGCATCCGCCCCGTCCCAAAGCATCGCCGCCTGTGCCGCTCCCTGCGACAAAGCCTCGGCATAACGGGGGTCCATCGCAAGTGCGAGCTGGTCGGCACGGGCGTAACCCGGCTCCGCGGCACCCGATACAACCATGTCTATATCGCCACTGGCCCGCGCGCCCAGACGTTGGGCAATCTCACTGATACGATACGCCATTGACCTACTCCGGGTTGGGTCCCGAAGGATTAGCTGCGAACGGCCCCCAATTCCACCCCGGCATCTTCAAGAGCCTGAAAAATCTTGGCGTCACGCCCGTATACATCGGGCCGGAAGTTGATACGCCCTTTGGCCTGTGTGAACGCCGTGCGGTAAATCAGATGCACCGGCACCTTTACCTTCAACGGCAAGGTCGTCTCTCGCCCGGTGGCCAGCACCCGTTGAAAAACTGCTTCGGGGTTGTCTTCCTGTACAGCCAGCAGCGCATAGGCAAAATCGAACGGATCGCTCAACCGCACACAGCCGTGGCTGAAGGCACGCCGCTCGCGGCTAAACAGGCTTTTTGCGGGCGTGTCGTGCAAATAGATATTGTGGCGGTTCGGAAACATGAACTTCACCAGACCAAGCGCGTTCGACCGGCTTGGTGGCTGCTTGACGTCAAAGGGGAAATTCTTTTCGGTCATGGTGGAGAAATCGACATCCGCCCGACTTACCAGACGTCCTGCATCGTCCAACAGATTCAGGTACGGCGCCGCATTCGGATCTTTTTGGAACATCGGCAGATATTCCTTGGTGGCAATAGAGCGCGGCACATTCCAGGTCGGATTGACCACCATGTGCTCCATGATATCCGAGAATTCCGGCGTGCGCCTGTCGCTTGTGTTCGCCCCTACTACCGAGCGTGTCTGGAAGGTCACCTTACCGTTATCCACGATCTTTGCCGTAAAGTCGGTGATATTGACCAGAACATGCCGGTCTCCGCGTGGCTTGTTCAACCACCGTTCACGCTCCATCGCGACCACGACCTGCTCCAGGCGGGTTTCGGCGGGGCGGTTGATCTCGGTGATCGTTCCGGTTCCGGCAACGCCGTCCGGCGCAAGCCCGTGGTCAGTTTGGAACTGTTGCACAGCGGCCTGCAAAGTACCGTCGTATTGCGTCGAAATACTGTGATCCAGATATCCCATCCGGATCAGCCTGTTGCGCAGCTCTACAACCGCCGTGCCGCTGTCACCGGGTTCAAGCTTTCGGTCAACAAGCCCGGCACCCCACCCCCCCGAGGCAACCCGCGCCTCGAGACGCAATTTTGCCTTCATCAAGCGGGCATATTCAGGTGCTGTGGGCGCCAGTGACCGTAAAAAGGCATCCGGATCTCCGGCAACCAGTCCCTCCAGAAACTCTACCGGATCACGCCGTGTTACCTTGCGCACGATGCCTTCATCGATCCGCGACGGCGTCAAAACTCCCGAGTGCACGTCGCGGGCGTAGGCCACGAACATAGAAGCCGCAAGCACTTCGGCACGGCCCCGATCACGCGCGGATTTTGCTGATGCAAAAGCGGCCTCAAGCGTTGCAACGTCATATCGCGCCACTGGCAAGCCATGGTCACGCACCCGCGCCAACACCTTCAAAAGTGCGCCGCGACGTGGCGCATCATCGGCACCTGTGAAAACCGCCTCGTATCCATTGTCTTTGTAAAAGGTGGCCAGCGCCCTGTCTTTTGCAGCAGTCTCGGCGACGGATTGCATAAATCCCGTGACCTGTGCCTTGGCAGCGACCGGCGCCATACACATCGCAAGGGCAGTCAAACAAACGGGCAACAGCCTGCGAACACGATTTGAAAGCATAAAAAAATCCTCAATCAGCCAAGCGAAATACAAAGTATCGTCTCAGAGGGTTAACAAACAATCCATTCACGAATGCGACAGCACGTTTAAATATGTGCACGGGTTGCGCAGTTACATCATGCTCCAGCGCCTGCACACATGTACACTTGCACACCTGCATTG
>JBLIFE010000161.1:0-5780 GCA_047633515.1 Paracoccaceae bacterium
CGATCCAATGACGGCGTTGATTTCATCCACCAGTTTCGAGACCAGATCATGCGCAGTTGCTGTATCAAGCGCCAAAGCCGGGCCCGGTGTCCCGACCAGTGCCCCGACGCATGTGGCCGAAAGCAATATTTTTCCGAAATATCGGCGAGTAAGCAAAAAATCAGCCCTCGGGATCGGCGAATGGGTCAAAGACGGTGTCTTCATTTGTATCTCCGTTCAATTCGAAACGCCGGTTTTGCAGATAAAGCAGGCGCGCCTGTGCGTAACCGTCCGCGCTTTCGTATAGAACGGAATCGATCATACCGGAATACCTGTGACGATCACCAACAAGCGAGGCTGCGTTTGCAACGCTCGCCCCCGTGGCCAAGTCATCCTTTAGCCAGACGCGGGTCGGGTTTGCGGCCACGTCAACAGCCGATCCGATCGCATCCCGCACCGTGGAGGACCCCAGAAACGGCAAGACGACATAAGTACCCTCGCCAGCGCCCCACTGATGCAAGGTTGCCCCAAAATCGGTCTTTCGTTTTTCAAGGCCCATCTCGGTGGCAGGGTCCAGAAGTCCGCCGAAGCCAAAAAGGGTATTCATCGTGAAGCGCAGAAAATTATGTCCCGCATCAAAGCCTTGGCCCTGTAACAGGTCGTTCACAACGATCCCCGGTTGGTCAAGGTTGGAGGCAAAATTGCTCAAACCGTTTTTTACAGGATCTGGAACCACAGCTCCGTACGCGCGCGACGCAGGTCGCAGCGCCACCGTGTCGATCCCCTTGTTCAGTTCAAAAACACCACGGTTTGCCGTTTCGAGAGGATCTGCAAATGTGTCTCCCTGAGGGACAGGCGTACAGGCACCAAGTGTCAAAGCGACACAAGTCAGGGCGACGAATCTGATCATTTTTTAATCTCAACAAACAATGGAATTCCTGACATAAAAAGCGTACGACATGACGCGCGTCATCGCGCGTGGCGAAAGGTAGCCCTAAACAACCAAAAGCCCAGAACTGCAAAAGGCCTTTAACGTCGCCTTTGGCAAATATTTGATACCATAGGCGAGCACAGGCCGAAACCCGACCGAGCGTCTTTGAAAGGACCACGATGAGCGGAAAAGATAGTGAGCGTGGTCGCAAGGAACTGCGCGACGCCAGAGCACTGGGGCGCGGCTTGTTCACGTCATCCTTTGTATTTTCGGTGTTCGTCAATCTTTTGATGCTTACGGGACCATTGTACATGCTTCAGGTGTACGACCGGGTTCTTGGAAGCCGTTCGGAGGAAACCTTGCTGGCACTGTCTGTGCTGGTGGCGTTTTTGTATCTTATGATGGGTATTCTGGATTATTCGCGCGGGCGAATCATGGCGCGTGCGGCGGCGCGGTTCCAGTCGCTTCTGGACAAGCGTGTTTTCGCAGCCGTTCTGCGTGCCGAGGCAACCAAACCGGGTATGGAGGGCGCGTCGTCGGGCCTGAGTGATCTGGAAATTGTGCAGCGGTTTATGGGCTCGCCTGTCTTGTTGGCGTTTTTCGACATGCCCTGGACGCCGATATTCATTGGTGCGATTTTTATCTTTCATCCGTGGCTTGGCATCATGGCCGTTACTGGCGGGCTTGTTTTGGTCACGGTCACGCTTTTGAACCAGTGGCTGACACGTGTTCCGTCGCTTGAGGCGGCGGGGCTGGGGCACAGGGCAAACCAGATGGCCGAACAGATGCGCACCGAGGCCGAGATGATCCAGTCTTTGGGAATGCGCGGGGCCACTTTTGCCCGCTGGCAAGAGGCCCGCGGCAAGGCGCTGACCACCGGGTTGGGCGCAGCCGATACAGCGGGCGGATTTACGGCATCAACCAAAACCCTGCGGCTTTTTCTACAATCTGCGATGTTGGGGCTGGGGGCGTATCTGGTGCTTCAGAACGAGATGACAGCCGGCGCAATGATTGCCGGTTCGATCCTTTTGGGGCGTGCGCTTGCGCCGATCGAACTGGCCATCGGGCAGTGGGAATTGACGCAGCGCGCCGCCAAGGGCTGGCGCAACCTGTCCAACCTTTTGACCGAAATCCCCGAAGAGGCTGTGCGCACCGAACTTCCCCGTCCCCGCGCGCTTTTGGATGTTCAACAGGCCACCGTCATTCCCCCCGGAGAGACGCAGGCCTCGCTGCGGATGATCAGTTTCCGACTGGAGCCGGGAAAGGCTGTGGGCATCATCGGGCCGTCGGGGGCGGGAAAATCCACGCTTGCGCGCGCGCTGACCGGTGTCTGGCGAACTGCGGGGGGTAAGATCAGGCTCGATGGGGCGTCGCTGGATCAATATGATCCCGATGTGCTGGGGGGATATATTGGCTATCTGCCACAGCGCGTGACACTGTTTGACGGAACGATTGCCGAAAATATTGCCCGTTTGAGCCCAAACCCCGACCCTGCAAAGATTGTGGATGCGGCAAACCGGGCGGCGGCGCATCAGATGATCGTACAGCTTCCCGAGGGCTATGACACGCGGGTGTCAGGCTCGGGGGGGCGTCTTTCGGGCGGGCAGGTCCAGCGGATCGGGCTGGCGCGTGCGCTTTATGGCGACCCTGTTATTCTGGTCCTCGACGAGCCGAACTCGAACTTGGACAATGAGGGATCAGAGGCGCTTAATCAGGCGATCCGAAAGATGAAATCCGAGGGAAAATCAGTGCTTATCATGGCTCATCGTCCTGCTGCGATCAAGGAATGCGATTTGTTGCTGGTTCTTGATGGCGGGATGCGCAAAGCGTTCGGTCCCCGCGACGAGGTTCTTAAAGAGATGGTGCAAAATGCTGGTGCCATCACCAAAGCGGCCAACGCCGGCGGTGTGTCATGAGCGGGGGCGGAGCGTTCAGCGCACGCAAACCGTTGTTTTTCGGTTTCTTTGCCCTGTTGCTACTTGTGGGCGGTTTTGGAACCTGGTCGGTTTTCGTGAACATCTCGGGGGCTGTTATCGCCAGTGGGCAGATCGAGGTCGATCAGAACCGTCAGGTTGTGCAGCATCCCGAGGGGGGGGTTGTCGAAGCCGTGCTGGTTCAGGAAGGTGATACCGTAAAGGCCGGAAGCCCGCTTATCCGGCTTGATCCGGAAGTTCTGCAATCAGAATTGTCCATCGTGGAGGGGCAGCTTTTCGAACTTATGGCGCGCAGCGGGCGACTCAAGGCCGAGCGCGACGGTACCACCGAGATCCGGTTCAGTCCCGAATTTCTGGAGATCAAAAAGGCAAACCCGGAGGTCGATGAACTTATGGCGGGTCAGCAGCGGCTCTTTGTGGCGCGGCTTGACAGTCAGGCCCGCGAGACCGACCAGCTTGCCCGCCGCACCGGCCAGATCATCAACCAGATTGAGGGCATCGACGCCCAGCAGGTTGCGTTGACGGCGCAACAGGATCTGATCGGACAGGAACTGAGAGATCAGCAATCCTTGCTCGACAAAGGTCTGGCGCAAGCAAGCCGTGTTTTGTCATTGCAGCGGGAACAGGCCCGCCTGCTTGGTACGATCGGCGAATTGACTGCAAGCCGTGCGGAGGCCGAAGGACGCATTACCGAAATCGAGATCGAGCTGCTGAAACTGGGCACGCGGCGGCGCGAAGAGGCCATTACGCGACTGCGCGACCTTGAATATAATATGGCCGAGCTGACCGAGCGGCGGTTGTCACTTATCGGTCGCAGGGACCGCTTGGTGATTACCGCGCCTGTGTCGGGGGTCGTTTATAATCTTGTGGTCAACACGCCCCGTTCCGTTCTACGCCCCGCCCAGGAGGTTCTTTTTATCGTGCCGCAGGATCGTCCCTTGGTTATTGCCGCCAAAATCACTCCGATCCATATCGACGAAGTCTATGTCGGACAGGAGGTAATAGTGCGGTTTTCGGCCTTTGATGCACGAACGACACCGGAACTGACGGGGCGGGTTATGCAGGTTTCGGCCGATGCCTTTCTGGAAGAACGGACACAAGCCCCTTTCTATCGCGCGGAAATTCGCCTGATCGAGGGGGAAATGGCCAAGCTTGAAGGACAGACCATCATACCGGGGATGCCTGTCGAAACGTATATCCGCACGAATGACCGGACCCCTCTGGGATATTTGGTCAAGCCGCTCGCGGACTACTTCAACAAGGCCTTCCGCGAGAACTAGCAAAACGCAAAAGCCCCGGACACTTTGGGGTCAACGATTTCCATAATTTAAAGTTATGGCAATCATTAGAAAATGCAACTTATACCAATCGCATTGGTTTGATAAGGTAGACCACAGAGGTCGGGAGAGACGCGGGGGTGTGTAATCGAATCGAACAGTTTCGATGCCGGGTGCGGTACATGCCGGAAACACGCGGCACCTGATGCACATGGCGGCCCGCGTAACTTGCTTATCAACCCATGAAAATGCCAGCATAATCGGAGAAAAAAATGGACGGAAACGACAGCGCAGATATCGGCAAATGTCCAGTAATGGGGGGGGTGGGCTTGAACACGACGTTCGGGGTCAGATCCAACCGTGACTGGTGGCCCAATCAGCTTAACCTCAAAATCCTGCATCAGAATTCAGCGTTGTCCGATCCGATGGGCACCGCGTTCAACTATTCCGAGGCATTTAAGGCGCTTGATCTTGAAGCTCTCAAGAAAGACCTGTTTGAGTTGATGATCACGTCGCAAGACTGGTGGCCGGCCGACTACGGGCATTACGGCCCGTTCTTCATCCGGATGGCATGGCACAGTGCCGGCACCTATCGTACTGGCGATGGTCGCGGCGGGGCCTCTTCTGGCACACAGCGTTTCGCACCGTTGAACAGCTGGCCCGACAACGGCAACCTCGACAAGGCCCGTCGCCTTTTGTGGCCCGTCAAGCAGAAGTACGGAAACAAGATTTCCTGGGCCGACCTGATGATCCTTGCGGGCAATTGTGCGCTTGAATCGATGCAGTTTGAAACCTTCGGTTTCGGTGGTGGCCGTGCGGATGTCTGGGAACCAGAGGAAGACATTTACTGGGGATCCGAAGACACATGGCTTGGTGATACCCGTTACTCGGGTGAGCGTGTGCTTGAAAACCCGCTGGCGGCCGTGCAAATGGGCCTGATCTATGTAAATCCCGAAGGGCCGAACGGCACCCCTGATCCGCTTGCGTCAGCCCACGACATCCGCGAGACATTCGCGCGCATGGCCATGAATGACGAAGAGACGGTCGCTCTTGTGGCTGGTGGTCACACCTTTGGTAAGGGCCACGGTGCCGGCGACCCCGAACTGGTCGGTCGGGAGCCTGAAGGCGCCTCCATCGAGCAGCAGGGCCTTGGCTGGAAAAACACGTTCGGCAGCGGAAAAGGTGTTCACACAACGACCAGTGGCATCGAAGGCGCTTGGACTTCGACCCCGATCCAGTGGGACAACAGCTATTTCGACACGTTGTTCGGCTATGAGTGGGTGCTGACCAAAAGCCCCGCCGGTGCCCAGCAATGGACGCCAAAAGACCCTGCGGCCGCTAATACGGTGCCCGACGCCCATGATCCTGCGGTGCGTCACGCGCCAATGATGACAACCGCCGATATGGCGATGCGCATGGACCCCGCCTATGAGGTAATTTCGCGGCGCTTTCACGCAAACCCGCAAGAATTCGCGGATGTGTTTGCACGTGCTTGGTTCAAGCTGACGCACCGCGATATGGGGCCTGTCGTGCGGTATCTCGGCTCCGAGGTTCCGTCCGAGGAGTTGATCTGGCAAGATCCGGTCCCTGCTGCTGATCATGACCTGATCAATGCAGCCGACATCGCGGACCTGAAGCAGCAGATCCTTGCAACCGGTC
>JBLIFE010000162.1:0-5778 GCA_047633515.1 Paracoccaceae bacterium
TCGTGGCTGATCGAGCGAAAGGATCGGCTTGAGGCGATTTTCATTACCCACGGGCACGAAGACCACATCGGTGGTTTGGGGCATTTTTGGGATCAACTTGGCGTGCCGGTTTATGCACGCAAGTTCACCGGTGCTTTGGCATCGCGTAAGATGGACGAGCACGGTGCCGACCTGAGTGCGATGCGCATTGTGGGGGCTTATCCGCAGTCCCAGCAGACCGGACCCTTCAATGTGTCTTTTCTGCCGATTTCGCATTCGATCCCAGAGAGTTCCTCTTTGTTGATAGAAACACCTGCGGGCCGGATCATTCACACAGGTGATTTCAAACTCGATACCGACCCCGTCGTTGGAGAGGCCTTTGACGAGGCTCTTTGGCAAGAAGTGGTCGGTAAGGGTGGGATCAAGGCGCTTGTCTGTGACAGCACCAATATTCAGGTTCCCCATGCTGGCCGCTCCGAAATTTCGGTCGGTCCGGCGATTACCGAGCTCGTTCTGTCAGCCAAGGGTATGGTTGTGGCGACGACCTTTGCAAGCAATGTGGCACGTGTAAAAACGCTTGCCGATGCCGCGGTCAAGGGTGGCCGGTCGGTGTGTCTGCTTGGTCGCGCGATGAAGCGGATGGTCACTGTTGCGATTGAAACGGGAGTTCTCAAGGATTTTCCCCCGACCATCAGCCCAGAGGACGCGCGTCAAATCCCGCGTGAGAATCTGATGTTGCTTGTGACCGGGAGTCAGGGCGAGCGTCGGGCGGCCTCGGCGCAATTGAGTCGTGGAAAGTACCTCGGGCTTGAGATGAAGGAAGGGGACATGTTCCTGTTTTCGTCCAAGACCATCCCGGGCAACGAGCGCGGCGTCATTGGCATCGTCAATGCATTTTCTGAAATGGGTGTGGATGTTGTCGATGATACGGCTGGCATTTATCACGTTTCGGGCCACGCGAATGGTCCTGATTTGCAACGGATGCATGATCTGGTCAAGCCGCAGATGATTGTGCCGATGCACGGCGAGCACCGGATGCTTCGGCGTCATGTTCAAATGGCCGAGGCAAGTGGCATTCCTGCCGAGATCGCGACCAACGGCTCGATGATTGATCTGACCGGGGATGAACCCGAAATTGTCGAATTCATTGAGGCAGGTCGAATTTATCTTGATGGTGCAGTTAAGATCGGTGCCAGGGACGGTGTGGTGCGTGACCGGATCCGGATGGCGCTGAACGGGCATGTCCTTGTGACTTTGATCATTGATGAGGAAGATGAGCCGTTGGGCGAACCTTGGGCTGAGGCTAAAGGATTGCCCGTAACGGGGACCAGCGGTGCGCCACTTGTTGAATTGATCGAGGCTGACCTCGAGCAGTTCCTGGGCAGGGCGAAAGACAAGCTGTTGACGGATGATACAAAGCTGGATGAGGCGATCAGACGCGCCGTGCGCCAGACCTGCGTCATGGAAATCGGGCGTAAACCCGAGGTGACTGTTGTGATCAGCCGTTTGGCCTGACACAGGTAATGTCTGTTGCCTTAATCCCGGAAAGCCTCGCTCGAAAGAGCGGGGTTTTCCGATTTGACAGCAGATGATTGAAAGACACACTGGACCTGTCACGTTTTTGTGCCGCTCCAAGTGCTCGTTTAAGCCACTTTCCTTTCGAAAGCGACGGGGCTTTTCCAGCCCAGTGCTGAGTGTCGACGTCGTGGATTGTAGAAGCCGTTGATGTATTCGAAGATCGCCATCTCAGCATGCCTGCGGGTGTCCCAGGTGTCCCGCCAGATCAGCTCTGCCTTGATCGTTTTGAGGAACGTCTCAACCGCTGCATTATCATAGCAATTTCCTTTTCCGCTCATCCGCTGCCCGGCAGTACATGTTTACATGCATGAGAGGGGGCTTTGGCCTGCAAAAAACCATTCGGGATCATGCTTCGCATAACCCTGTCGGTCAGTGGATTGCCGCCTTTTTTAGCACTTACTATCCTCGCGCAGTAGCCGGACTTCTTTGCGAAGGCGGATGTTCTCCTTCTCGACATCCTCATGCGGCCCCGACATCAGATCGGCGTGCTGATGTTGCTGACGACATCAGATCGGCGTGCTGATGTTGCTGAACCCGCTTGTTCAGAGTGGAGGCGCCAACCCCTAAATCCGACGAAAGCTGAGGGAGCGTGAAGCCGCTGGTCGTCGCCATTAGCACAGCATCACGCCGAAACTCGTCTGTGTATCTCGTTGCCATTCAATATCTCCTTCATAGCAAACGTTGCTCGAAAGAGACCGGAACTAAAACGGGGCAAGACCACAAACAGCGTGAACTCTGCGCCAACACCACACGTTCCGGTCTGGAACATGTGGTGATCTTGATCGTTTTGGTCAGCCTGTTTTGCGCTCGTTGAACGACAGGTTAATGAAGTCTGGCACATGATCCCCAAGTCCGAGAATCGGCGTGTCATCACGTCGCCCGGATTGCCCACCAGAAGAACGTTGGATGCGGCGCGGGGTATTACTGCGTTTGTTCGTTGGTTGTGGCGCGGGCTCTTCGACTTGAGGAGGCGCTGATTCGACAACTGCGGGCACGTCTTCAACAATCACGTCGGCTTCAACCTTTGCAGGTTGGTCTTTGCGGGTGCGTGTGCGGCGGCGAGCCGGCGCCGTTGGCTTGTCCACATCGGCCTTTTCGGTGGCTTCTGGTGTCTTTGCCTCTTTTTCCACCTTTGGAGCTTTAGCCTCCAACGGGTTGGCAACACGCGGGATCGGTTGGTTGACCAGCGACTCGATGGCTGCAAGGTACTTGTCGTCCGAGCTTGTTGCGATCATGAATGTCTTTCCGGTGCGCCCGGCGCGGCCTGTCCTACCAATCCGGTGAACATAATCCTCAGCGTGGCTAGGAACATCGAAGTTCAAAACATGGCTGACGTTCGGGATATCAAGCCCGCGCGCTGCAACGTCGGAAGCCACCAGAAACCGGATTGATCCATCGCGAAATCCGTTCAATGTCCGCGTCCGTTGGCTTTGTTCAAGATCACCGTGGATGGGTTCGGCGTTATAACCATGTTTCTTCAGCGACTTGGCAACAACATCAACATCAACCTTACGGTTGCAAAAGATGATCGCGTTTGAACAGGCGTCGCCCTCTGCTTCGATCAGGGCGCGCAGCAGATCGCGCTTTTCGCCTGCCTGCTTGTCGCGGCGCGTTGGGGTTTGCACAATCAGAGCCTGTTCGATCGTCTCGCTTGCGGTTGCGGCACGCGCAACCTCGACCTTGACAGGGTTGCTCATGAACGTGTTGGTGATACGCTCGATTTCAGGCGCCATCGTGGCTGAGAAAAACAGCGTTTGCCGTGTAAATGGCGTGAGCTGGAAAATCCGTTCGATGTCAGGAATAAAGCCCATATCCAGCATGCGGTCGGCTTCGTCGACGACCATGATTTGCACGCCGGTCAGCAGAAGTTTGCCGCGCTCGAAATGATCCAGCAGGCGCCCGGGCGTGGCAATCAGAACATCCACACCCCGGTCGATCAATTTATCTTGCTCGTTAAAGCTGACGCCACCGATCAGAAGGGCCTTTGTAAGCTTTGTGTGCTTCGAGTAGGTGTCGAAGTTTGCGGCCACCTGTGCGGCGAGTTCCCGTGTGGGCGCAAGCACAAGGCTGCGCGGCATACGTGCCCGTGCGCGCCCGCGTTTCAACATCGAAATCATGGGAAGCGTGAAGCTTGCTGTCTTGCCGGTACCGGTCTGGGCGATGCCCAATACGTCCTTACCCAGCAGGGCAGGCGGAATGGCCCCCTCCTGAATCGGGGTTGGCACCGTGTATCCAGTGTCTTCAACAGCTTTCAGGACAAGTGGATCAAGGTTGAGGTCAGAGAATTTTATCATGTACGTCCAGATGTTACAGCATCGCGCCGTAGGAAAAGGAACGCAGACTGACGCGTTCCACCAAATTGCCCGCATGGGCACCCGCTCTATAGTCCAAAACCAAGCTCAGGTCAAATGATGCGACCGCGAACTGCTCTTGTACCACTATAAAATGGA
Organism: Paracoccaceae bacterium; assembly: GCA_047633515.1. Taxonomy (GTDB): domain Bacteria; phylum Pseudomonadota; class Alphaproteobacteria; order Rhodobacterales; family Rhodobacteraceae; genus JBLHUT01. The sequence goes on from JBLIFE010000162.1 coordinate 4,008, forward strand.
GGGTCGTCTCAGACCATCATTTCTTTTGTCGACTCCAGCGTAATATCTGGGAAGTCGCGTGCAACGCGGTCAATATCCCATTGAAGCCGCGTCAGGTAGACGACATCATTGTCATTGTCGGCCGCAATATGGGCGCGGTTGGCGCTGATAAATTTGTCAATTGCGTCGCGGCTTCCCTTTACCCAACGTGCCGAGGTAAACTGTGTGGGTTCGAACCGCACTGGCAGCCCGTATTCCAGCTCGATCCGGCTAGCCAGAACCTCGAACTGGAGCGCGCCGACCACACCCACGATAAAGCCCGAGCCGATGTTGGGTTTGAAAACCTTTGCGGCGCCTTCCTCGGCGAATTGCATCAACGCCTTTTCAAGGTGCTTGGCCTTCATCGGGTCGCCGGCGCGGCATGTTTGAAGCAGTTCCGGCGCGAACGAGGGAATGCCGGTGGCGCGAATGGCCTCGCCTTCGGTCAGGGTGTCGCCAATGCGCAGCTGCCCGTGGTTGGGGATGCCGATGATGTCACCGGCCCAGGCTTCTTCGGCCAACTCTCTGTCCGAGGCCAGAAACATAACGGGGCTGGCGATGCTCATCAGCTTTTTGGTACGCACATGTGTCAGTTTCATGCCACGTTTGAAATGCCCCGAGGCAAGGCGCACAAAGGCAACACGATCACGGTGCTTGGGGTCCATATTTGCCTGTACCTTGAAGACAAAGCCGGTGACGGCCTTTTCCTCAGGGGCGACCGCACGCGGAGAGGCGGCTTGCGGTTGTGGCTCGGGGCCATAGGTCGCAATCCCGTCCATCAGTTCTTTGACGCCAAAGGAATTGATGGCCGACCCGAACCAGATCGGCGTCAGCGTCCCCTCAAGAAGTGATTGGTGGTCCAGCGGTGGCAACAAAACGCGCACCATCTCGATTTCCTCAAGCAGCGTTTCCAACAGCTGGGGCGCGACATGCTCGGCCAGCTTGGGATCATCAAGGCCGTTGATCTGGATCGTCTCGGCCACCTTGTTGCGGTCTGCCCGGTCCATCAGTTCCAACCGGTCGTGCAACAAATCGTAGCATCCGATGAAATCACGCCCCAGCCCGATTGGCCAGCTTGCCGGGGTCACGTCAATAGCAAGGTTGTCTTGGATCTCTTCGATAATTTCGAATGTGTCGCGGCTCTCTCTGTCCATTTTATTGCAAAAAGTCAGGATAGGTAGGTCGCGCAGGCGGCACACTTCGAAAAGCTTGCGGGTTTGGCTCTCGACGCCTTTGGCTCCGTCGATGACCATGATCGCGGCATCCACGGCTGTGAGCGTCCGGTAAGTGTCTTCGGAAAAATCGGAGTGGCCGGGCGTGTCAACAAGATTGAAACGATAGTTGCCAAAGTCGAACGACATAGCCGAGGCAGAGACAGAGATGCCACGATCCTGCTCCATCTTCATGAAATCTGACCGGGTCCGGCGGGCCTCACCCTTTGCACGGACTTGTCCGGCCATCTGGATGGCACCACCGTAAAGCAGAAACTTTTCGGTCAGCGTTGTTTTGCCGGCGTCGGGATGCGAAATAATCGCAAAAGTGCGCCGGCGGGCAATTTCCGGAGGCAAGGCCGGGCGGTTTGTGTTCGTATCTGACATGACTGCCCTATATCCTTGCTGAACTGGCGGAGCAACACGGCGAATGTGATTTGTGCGCGCGGTTTGACAATGCACGGGCGCCGCGGGCCGCGCCCGCGGCCGGGCCCAACAGGGGGCGGCGCAGGCTTGCCTGCACCCGGTCCCCTGGCGGGAGA
>JBLIFE010000163.1:0-5740 GCA_047633515.1 Paracoccaceae bacterium
ATTGTGATTGCGATCAAACCGCAATTGATCCGGGATGTTCTACCCGACTACGCACAGGCACTGAAGCCGGGGGGATGCTTTGTTTCGATCGCTGCCGGATGCAGCATTGCCACGGTTGAACAGGTCGTGGGCGACGTCGCCGTCATTCGCGTCATGCCGAACATGGCTGCGATGGTCGGGCTGGGTGTGTCGGGCCTTTATGCGAATTCGGCGTGCACCGAGCAACAGACCGTCGAGGTAACCGGGTTGATTGCGCAAACCGGAAGCTGCGTGCGATTGGCGAACGAGGACGAAATCGACCGATTGACCGCTGTTAGTGGCAGCGGGCCGGGTTATGTCTTCGAGCTTTTGCGCAGTTATGTTGACGCGGCGATTGCTGTCGGGTTTGATGAGGCGACAGCGCGCTCTTTGGTCTTTGACACTGTCACCGGCACGGTCGAGACAGCCCGTCGGTCGGACGCTTCATTGACCGAGTTGCGAGACTCTGTGACCAGTAAAAACGGCACAACGCAGGCGGGGTTGGCCGAGTTGATGCGCGATGGTCAGCTTCATGCGCTGTTCGACAATACTGTTCAGGCCGCCTATCATCGTGCGGTCGAACTCAAATAAAAGTCGGCATCTGTCCCGCCGCTTCGAGGAGACACTGGAATGAATGACATGACCACAACCCCTGAAAGCTCGACCGTCGCAGATCTGGTCGCCGACCTTGGCCAGCGCGCAAAAGCGGCTGCGCGCGATCTTGCGCTTGCATCCTCGGAGCAGCGTAATCTGGCGCTGACGGAGGCGGCCAAAGCCCTGCGCGCCCGCGCCTCCGAGATCCTGAAGGCCAACGCCCTTGATCTTGAGAGCGTGCACGACGCCGGAAAGGATGCGGCATTCATCGACCGGCTGACCCTGACCACGGACCGGGTTGCCGCCATGGCGGACGCCGTTGATGCGATCGCGGGGCAGGATGACCCGCTTGGCCGCACTCTTGCGACGTTCAACCGGCCCAACGGGCTCAAGATCGACCGCGTCAGCGTGCCGATTGGCGTTATTGCGATGATCTATGAATCCCGCCCCAACGTAGGGTCCGATGCCGGTGCGCTTTGCATCAAATCCGGCAATGCTGTTATCTTGCGCGGCGGCTCCGAAAGCTTGCAGTCTTCGCGGGTGATTGTCGGGTGTCTGGCGCAGGGGCTGACGGTGGCTGGCCTGTCCGGCGATGCGGTGCAACTGGTGGATACACGTGACCGCGAGGCGGTGAAGCTTTTGCTGCACAGTATTGATACGGTTGATCTTGTTATTCCGCGAGGTGGGCGCGGGCTGGTGTCGCTGGTGCAACAGGAGGCGCGCGTGCCTACGTTGCTGCATCTGGAGGGTAACAATCACACTTACGTTCATGACAGCGCCGATATCGAAAAAGCGGTGAGCGTCGTTCAGAATGCCAAAATGCGCAGGACGGGGATTTGCGGCGCAACCGAATGTGTTGTGATCGACCGCAAGATCGCACCGCTGGTGCTGCCGCGTCTGGCAAAAGCGATCGGTGACTGCGAACTGCGCGGCGACGCAGAGGCCCGGAAAATCCTGCCGGAGATGACCGAGGCGACGGACGCCGATTGGGACACGGAATATCTCAGCAACATCCTGTCGGTGAAGATTGTCGATGACTTGCAGGGTGCCATCACATTTGTGCAGGCCCATTCCTCGGGTCACACAGACGCCATTATCGCAGAGGATCAGGCCGCGGCAAAAGCCTTTATGACGGCTGTGGATTCCGCCGTGGTGATGCACAACGCCTCGACCCAGTTCTCGGATGGTGGCGAGTTCGGAATGGGCGCAGAAATCGGGATTGCCACGGGCAAGATGCACGCGCGTGGGCCAGTCGGAGCAGAGCAGTTGACGAGTTTCAAATACCTGGTCTTTGGAGACGGGCAGCAAAGGCCCTAAATCGCTGCGGTTCGTGATAACGTCAAACACGATCCCGAAATACGAGTTGATCGAAGCTCAGGTGGTACCGCCTTCGATCAACTCGACATTCAGGCGCAGGGTCTTTTGGTCGGAAAATTCGCCATCGACAATCTGTTTTCGGGCAAGCGCACCCGCAAGGCGCCCCATTTCATAGCGAGGGGTCGAGATTGTAGTGAGGCGCGGAACGATTGACTGGCACATCTCCAGCCCGTTGTATCCCGCCAGTGCGATGTCTTCGGGGACGCGGATATGATGCCCCTGACAATAGAACAGCGCCCCCAGCGCAAGGTCGTCATTGGCGAAAAACACCGCGTCGATGGTCGGATCCCGGGCGAGCACTTGTTTGAGCCCCTTTGCGCCGCCCTCAAGTGACGAAGCTTCATCGAGAATGACCGTTTCAAGAACCGGCAGCCCAAGCCGCCGGAGTTCTTTTTCAAAGGCGATTCTGCGTTTAAGCGAGCGTTTGGGGCGTTCGCCCCACGCCCCGACATATCCGATCCTTTTGTAGCCGCGTTCGAACAGGTGGCGCGCTATCAAGGTGCCGGCTTCTTCCATTGAGATGCCAACGGCCAGATCCACGGCATCGCCGTCGATATCCATAACTTCGATGATCGGTCCCGCAAAATGCGCGAGCATTTCTTTGGTATTGTCAGAATGCTCCAACCCGCTGAGAATGACCCCGGCCGGATTCCACGTGAGCATGTCGCGTAAAATCGCCTCTTCGTTGGCGTCCTCGTATTTTGTCATGCCAAGCACAAGGCGCAGCTGTGATCCCTGAAGTGCGTCGTCGATCCCGTCGACAATGTTAGGAAAGACGTGGTTGCTCATTGACGGGACGATCACGGCGATCAGTTCTGTGGCCCGCCCGCGCAAGGATCCGGCGATGCGGTTACGCTGATATCCGATGGTTTGTGCGGCCTGTTCGACCTTTTGGCGCAGCTCTGTGGAAATATTCGGCGCCCCCCGCATGACGCGGGATGCCGAAATAACGCTGACACCACTCAGGGCGGCAACGTCTTTGAGAGTTGGTTTGCGGTCTGCGCTGTCCAATGTCTGCCTCCGATCAGCTGTGCTACTATGGGCGAAAGAAAACGCGTTGACAACGATACCAATTTTATTGACAACGATACCAACATTAATTCTTTGGGAGGAAGAAAATGCAATCTCTGGTAAAAACAACGGCAGCAATCGTCGCTTTGACGCTGGGTTCAGGTGTGGCTCTGGCGCAGGATTTCCCCGAGCGTCCGATCAACCTTGTCGCTCCTTTTAATGCGGGCGGCGGTACAGATCTGCTGTTGCGCGCCTTTGCGCCGCATTTTGCGACAGCCCTCGACGGGAACGCGTTTGTGTCGAACATGGCAGGTGGCTCCGGCACGGTTGCGGCTGCTGCTCTGGCCGGTCAACGCCCTGATGGCTACCAGTTGGGGTACTGGTCGGTGACCGTTTCCACCATCCAGCCACAGATCAAGGACGTTCCCTACGACGTCGATAGCTGGACGCCGATCTGTTCTGTCGCGGCCTCGCCCACGGTTCTGTTCACACAGGCTGACAGCCCCTTTGAGACCATCGATGATGTTGTTGCCGCGGTTAAAGAATCCCCCAACAAATATCTCTATGGCTCTTCGGGCCCCGGGGCGATCACGCATCTGACGGCTGTTGCGGCGTTTTCCGGTCTTGGTATTATCGATGACATGAAGCACCTGCCGTTTCAGGGCTCTGGCCCCGCACTTCAGGCGATGGCTGCCGGAACGATCCAGTTTTTCGGCGATACCGAGCTTCTTATGACGCGCGGGGATTTCCGGCCACTGGTTGTGTTCAACAGCGAGCGTCTGGCCAGCATGCCCGATGTTCCTACTGCGGCTGAAGTTGGTATTGCGGCACCGTTGAACGAGCTGTACCTTTGGGGTGGCTTCTTTGCTCCGGCTGGTCTGGACGCGGGTGTGACACAGACGCTAAGCACTGCTTGCGAGACAGCAATCAACTCTGACGGTTTCCAGAAGTTCGCAACCGACACCAGCACGGTTCTCGATTACCGCAATGCCGCTGATTTCGATGCGTTCTTCCGTGCGCAATATGAGGCAAATGCGTCTCTGATCGAAGCTGCCGGTCTGTAAGTCACCAATTGCCATCCCCATCCGCGGCACGCGTCGGGTGGGGACAGCGCAAAGGATTTCCCATGTCAGGTCTGTTCACGGAACTGCGCGTTATATCCATTATGATTTTCGTTTTGACGGCAGGGCTGTTTATGTCCACGTTCGGGTTGGAGTTTGCCGATCTGGGTGGAGCGTTCAGCCCGATGTTCTTTCCACGGATCATTTTGTTCATTTTACTGGCACTCACCGCTTTGAACGTGGTGCTTGATGTGATCGCACGAAGTGCGGGAAAGCCAATTGCGCTTTTGCCGGTTCTGATCATCAGTGCAGCCTTTATGGTTTATGTTCTGGTTCTTATGCCGCTTGGATACTTCATCAGTTCGCTGGCCGTCGGAATTGTCATTCTTCTGGCGCTTGGGATGCGCAACCCGTTTCAGGTGACGGTTATCCCGCTTATTGCCTCGGGTGCGCTTGTGGCGCTGTTCAATCACGGGCTGAAAATGCCTCTTCCGACGTCTCCATTCTTTTGGTGGATTTGAGGGTTCTCGCATGATTCAATCCCTTCCAGAGGCGATTAGCCTGATCCTGACCTTCGAGGGCATGCTTGTCCTGACTTTGGGAACCATGCTCGGGATCATACTGGGCGCGCTACCGGGCATTGGCTCGACTGTGGCGGTGGCGATGATCCTGCCCTTTACCCTGACCATGTCGCAGGCTCCTGCAATCTTGCTGCTGCTGGCGGTTTATGCGGGTTCGGTCTACGGCGGGTCGATCTCGGCGATTTTGATCAATACGCCGGGTACGCCGCAATCTGCGGCCACCTGCCTGGACGGGTATCCGATGGCGCAACGCGGCGAGGCGGGCAAGGCGCTTGGCTGGGCCACGGTATCTTCGGTGATCGGGGGGCTGGTGTCTGCGGTTGTGCTTATTTTTGCGGCGCCGCAACTGGCGGCATTCGCACTTAACTTCGGCCCGATTGAGACTTTTGCCCTGATCCTGCTGGGGTTGACCTGTATCGTTTCAGTGTCCGAAGGGTCGCTTATCAAAGGGTTGATCGCGGGATTTATCGGCATCTTTTTGTCCACTGTCGGGGGGGACCCGATCACGGGCGAGGCGCGGTTTACCTTTGGTCAATTCCAGTTGATTGCAGGGTTCAACCTGCTGGCGGTTGTTATCGGTGTCTTTGCGTTGTCAGAGGTGCTGACCCGTGCGGCTGCGGGCCGGATGGATCAACACCCGCTTGTGGATTTCAACGGCATTGTCCTGCCCAAGCTTGCCGAATGGAAAGGGCGGGTCAAAGGGCTCGTTAAATCTGTGCTGATCGGCAACGGTATCGGGATTTTGCCGGGCACCGGGGCGGCCACGGCGGCGTTTATTTCCTATGCCGAGGCGCGCCGCTCGTCTCCGAACCGCGATAATTTTGGCAAGGGCGAGCCGGATGGCTTGATTGCATCTGAATCTGCGAATAACGCAGTCACGGGCGGGGCATTGGTGCCGACTATGGCGCTGGGCATTCCGGGAGACGCGATTACGGCTGTCATGCTGGCGACACTAACCTTGCACGGCGTCACACCCGGCGTGCGCCTGATGACGGATAATCCGGTTTTGATGGCGGCGATCTTTTCGGGCTTTTTCGTGATCAACCTGATGCTGTTGCCTTTGGGGATGTTGGTTTCACGGATGGCGGCGCCTATCTT